>JAOTWM010000372.1 GCA_029862885.1 Gammaproteobacteria bacterium | reverse complement strand
CCACCTTATACAAAGCAGATGCCGATCCGTGGGACAATATCTGGGTCGCGACCGACAACTACCTTATTAAGTACGATCAGGTGGCTGACACATTCACTAACTATCCGACCCCGACACGCTCAGACACCCTGAAAACCACAATTACACGCGAAGGTGTGGTTTGGTTCATCCCCCGCAACGCCGGAAAATTTGACGGCTACGGCGCCAGCTCGACGGCGCTCTATCCAGACAAAGACAAAATGACGACGCTGGCTGCGTATCACCACGAAGATAGTGGTGATTATCTTTCGAGCAAATATCGTGGGCCGAAGCCACCCAAGGTAACCGGGAAAAATATTGTCTCAATCATGCCGCACAATTCCGAAGCGTATGAGAAATGGGCGATAGAAAACGGCTTGCCTGGCCCGGACTACAAAGAAGCAGAGAAGTTTGTAGATCCCAAGGAAGAGGACGGCGATAGATACTGATACGGCAGTATTAATCTATTTACTCGCGAGGGCCGGTGACGGCGATTCCGATCTGTCGGGCCCCTCGGGTCAGGGAGAAGACGTTGCAATTTGGGAATAACAAAGGGGAATCAGGGTGACTCCCGGTTCCGAGTTTTCTGCCTTGCAGGTCGGTGTGGCATGGCATCGCTTCAACGGCTTGATGGACGAAACCGCACATACATTCGTGCGAACCTCGTTTTCATCGGTCGTTAGAGACAATTGGGACCTTGCGGTCAGCTTGTTGGATGTTCACGGGCGGCAATTTGCCCAGTCCTCACGCAGTGTTCCGTCATTTATCGGCACGATGCCAAAAACGTTGCAGGTCATGCTACAGCGCTACCCGGTTCCGTCCCTCGAAGAGGGTGATGTATTGGTTTCCAATGATGGCTATCACGGAACCGGCCACCTCAACGACATTACGATGATCCGCCCGATTTTTCGGGGCGATGAACTAATCGCTTTCATTGGCAGTGTATTCCACAGCGTGGATATTGGTGGTGCACCATCTGTAAGTGCGCGTGATTCGTTTGAAGAGGGTCTGACCATTCCGGTCTCGAAGATCGTTAAGCGGGGCGTCGAAAACGAGGACGTAATCGCCTTTCTGACGGAAAACCTCCGGGCGCCGGAGGAAACGCTGGGAGACATTCGCGCACAGTTTGCCGCCTATGACATGGGCATTGCCCGACTTCTGAAGGTTCTCGAGGACGAAGGGATTCAGGATCTGACGGCCCTGGTCGAGGAAATACTGGATCGATCAGAAGTCGCGATGCGCCGTGCGATCGAGGCCGTGCCAGACGGATCCTACCGCGATAAAATCCTGCTTGACGGATTTGAGGAGCCACTCACGATATGTTGCGAAGTCAAGATATCGGGAAGTAATCTCTCGGTTGATTTTGCCGGCACTTCGCCGCAAATCAACCGGCCTATCAATTCCGTACTGAACTACACGCTGGCCTATTCTGCATACGCGGTGAAATGTGCATTTGACCCGGTGACGCCGAACAATGATGGGTCCTTTCGCCCCATTACAATCACGGCCCCGGAAGGTAGCCTGCTCAATCCGCATCGCCCGGCGCCAATTTGGGCACGGCATCTGTCTGGACACTATCTTCCGCCGGTAATTTTCAGCGCATTGGCGAAGCTGATGCCCGAGAGAGTCATTGCGGACTGCGGCTCACCGGTTTGGAACGTGTATTTTTCAGGAAAACAAAGCTCGGGCGAGCGTTTCGTAAAAATGTTTTTCATGAACGGCGGTCATGGCGCCAAGCCACATCAAGACGGGCCGGCGTGTCTGAGCTTTCCGAGCAATATTGCTACGGTGCCCATCGAACAATTCGAAAACAGTGTGCCGATACTGATTACCGAGAAGGAGCTCATTGCGGACTCGGGCGGAGCAGGGCGATACCGAGGTGGATGCGCGCAAAGAATTTCGTTCAAGTCGATGTCGGATCAACCGATTACGATGACGATCCGACACGAACGTGTAAAACATCCGCCGCGGGGATTGCTTGGTGGGCTACCGGGGTCGCCCGGACGAGATTATGTGAATGGCAAGCGAATCTCGCCGAAGGTCAGGATGGATTTGCAACCCAATGATGTCGTCACTTTCGAAACAGCTGGCGGGGGCGGTATGGGCCCGCCGAGTGAACGCGACCCGGCGAATTTGCTTGCAGATCTGCAGAGTGGGCTGGTGACACCGGAAGCAGCCGAGGCGTATAACGGCCTGACGATCTCGGAGACCAGTTCTTATGGTTGACCACTACCGCGTTGGTGTCGACATCGGTGGTACGTTCACCGATCTTGTCATGATCGATACATTGAATGGCCGGCTCTACAATGAGAAGGTCCTGACCACACCACGCGATCCGTCGCAGTGCGTGCTCGAGGGCGTAAAAAAAATACTCGATTCAAACGGTGTCGCCGCACGTGACGTGCAGCAGGTTATACATGGAACGACACTTGTTGCTAACGCTGTCATAGAGCGACGCGGTGCGGCGGTTGCCCTGATTACGACTGAGGGCTTCCGGGATATTCAGCAGATCGGCACTGAGCTGCGCTATGACACATATGATCTCTTTATGGAGGTACCCGAGCCATTGGTCCAACGGCACTGGCGTTACGGGGTCCCGGAGCGCATAGGACCGCGTGGCGAGGTGATAACACCGCTTGATGAGGCCGCTGTTGTCGCCGTCGCAAAGCAGATTCTGGCAACAGAGGTTACCTCTGTAGCAATTTCACTGTTGCATGGATTCCGTAATCCGACTCACGAACAAAAGGTCCGTGAAATCATATTGCGCGAGGCCCCGGAGCTTATTGTAAGTATTTCAAGCGATGTAATGCCGGAGATAGGCGAGTATGAGCGCACCTCCACAACGATTTGCAATGCCTACGTGCTGCCGGTCTTCAAACAATATCTGCAGCGCCTGACCGATGGTTTGCACGGCATGGGTATCGACAAGGATCTGTACATGATGTTGTCGGATGGTGGAACCGTGCATGAATCGACGGCTGCGGCTTATCCAATACGGCTCGTACAGTCTGGCCCGGCAGGTGGCGTACAGGCGACAACTGCAATTGGTGAGCTTGTCGGCGAGCGCGACATATTGTGCTTCGATATGGGCGGTACGACAGCGAAAGCATGCCTGATTGATGATGGCAAACCACTTCGCAATACAGAGTTTGAGGTCGCACGTGTCTATCGGTTCAAGAAAGGTAGCGGCTTGCCTTTACGAATCCCGGTCATCGAAATGATCGAGATCGGCGCCGGTGGTGGTTCCATTGCACAGGTTGATCACCTCGGCCTGATCCAGGTCGGGCCTGAGAGCTCGGGTGCGGACCCCGGTCCGGCTTGCTATGGGCGAGACGGCGCAAACGCTACGGTCACAGACGCGGATCTGGTACTCGGCTATCTGGCTGCAGATAATTTTCTGGGCGGTGACATGAAGCTCGATGTAAAGGCCGCAGAGACTGCGTTGCAGAAGAACATTGCGGAGCCTCTTGGCGTCTCAGTCATCGACGCCGCGTGGGCCATCCATGAGACCGTAAACGAAAACATGGCGCAGGCGGCTAATATTCATGCCCTGGAGAAGGCCAAGCGAATCAACGATTACACGATGGTGCCCATCGGCGGCGCCGGCCCGGTTCATGCCTGCAATATCGCCCTGAAACTATCGTTGCCGCGGGTGGTCTGCCCGCCTGGTGCCGGCGTCGCATCGGCGCTTGGTTTTCTGGTTTCGCCGATGGCATTTACTTTTGTTCAGGGTGGTGTGGTGCCTTTGTCGTCGATGGATTTTCGGGCCATTGCAGAGATGCTGGATGAAATGGAGCAGGACGGCAGGGCCTTGCTGTCGAAGGCCGGAATACCAGGTGAGCAGGTACACGTCGAGGTTCTGGTGTCTATGCGTTACGTGGGTCAGGGATACGATGTCGAGGCTTCGCCGGACAGATCTGTCATCGAGGCCGCCGATACTAATGCGATGCGCGATGTCTTTGAACTTGCCTATAAGAATCAGTACGGCCGCATCGAGGAAAACATGCCGGTAGAAACGGTTTCCTGGCGAGTCGTCGTGTCAGGAGACAAGCCGGAAATAGACCTCGTTGCCGCAAGACCGGCAACAGCAAGCGGCGACGCGAAAAAGGGTGAACGGGAAATCTATTTCGGACCACAGGCTGGTTTTGTAAATGCGCCGGTTTATGATCGTTATTGTCTGGTTCCTGGTAGCAAGTTCGAAGGTCCGAGCGTGTTCGAAGAACGTGAGTCAACAACAGTTGTGCCGCCGGGCGCCAAAGCAACGATCGATGACGCGCTGAATCTCGTCATCGCCTTGCCAACGCAGGGTTGAACAAAGGCAATTACGCCGGACTCGCGATGGATATCAAGGAAAGCACGGTTGCGCAATTGCTGGCAGCGACGTTAGCAGCTAACGGTGTCAAACACATTTTCGGAATTCCGGGAGGGGGAAGCAGCCTTGATGTCATACAGGCTGCTGCCGATAATGGTATAGAGTTCGTATTGACGCGAACGGAAAGCGCTGCAGTAATGATGGCTGCCGCGACAGCAGAGCTAACTCATTCGCCTGGCGTTGCTCTGACCACGAAAGGTCCTGGTGTTGCCAATGCGGTCAATGGTATTGCCTATGCGGCTCTGGACAGGGCTCCGGTCATTCTACTGACCGATGGCTTCACATCGAAGCAGCAGACCTACATTACGCACCAGGTTTTCGATCAGCAGGCATTGACATGCCCATTGGCCAAGGGATTTGCCCGGTTAAGCCAGAAAACGGATGCGAATGAAGTCAAGACTCTGATCCAACTTGCGATGTCGCCACCATACGGTCCTGTACATATCGAATTGACGGGCGATGTGGCCAGGTCGTGCATTGCGGCGAGTGACGTCGATCTGACCTGCACATCTGATTCATTGGTGATTGATGAGGCAGGTATCGCTGCCGCAGTTCAGTTCTTGAATGACGCTTCTCGTCCCGTAGTCATTGTCGGTCTTGAGTTACGTGACGAACGATCGGCTGAATGCGTTCGGCAATTGGTCGAGGCACTGAACTGTCCCGTGCTGACAACATACAAAGCAAAAGGCGTTATCCCTGACACGCACTCACAACACGTCGGCATTTTTACAGGTGGCGCAGTCGAACACGAATGTGTTTCGCAAGCAGATTTGATCATGCTATGTGGTGTCGACCCGGTCGAATTTGTTTTGCAGCCGTGGCGATACGAAGCACCCGTAATTGACATCGGGCTGCAGCGTCACACGCCACACTATACGTCGATTGATGCAGGCGCCTACGGGCC
>JAOTWM010000033.1 GCA_029862885.1 Gammaproteobacteria bacterium | reverse complement strand
CCGGTATCGTCTGGGTAAACACGTATCGCGCTGTGTCACCGATTGCGGAGTTCGGCGGTTTGAAAAGCTCCGGTTACGGCCGCGAGAGCGGATTTCAGGCGATGTATGACTACACGCGGTCCAAGACCGTGTGGATGAATACATCCGATGAACCGCTCGGCAATCAGTTTGTAGCGCGGTGACGGCGAAACACGAACCAACTAACGGACAACCGATGTCAGACTCGTGTTTGACAGCGACTCTGGCGATGTTGGATTGATACCCGCATAGCCCCGAACGACTCCGTAATCTATTCGGCTACGCATTCAAGATCTACCGTTCTAGGAAGAAGCAGTATGCAAAATACCGATGTCGCTTCCGATTACACGATAAAATTACACGAACAAGCGTGTCTGGATCCCATATTCAACTGCGAAGATCGGCAGGACTTTGATTTTGCGCATAGGGGCCTGATTCACCGGCCGGATGACCCCGCAATATTCGACGGCGATGGCGACCCCGCATGGCATCACGCAGCCTTCGAACAATTTCTCCTTGGAGATGCGCCGGATACGGTTCACTCCAGCTTATGCCGGCATGCTCTGCTCAACAATTACCGTGGATTGTTTAAGGTCACTGATGGCGTTTATGAGGCACGACCTGAATCATTAGCCAATGTTACGTTTGTCGAATGCGACACCGGCTACATCGTAATCGATCCGCTAACGACCGTTAAAGTCGCGGCCTACGCACTGAATCTATTTTACGGCCACATTGGCAAGAATCCGATCGTCGCGGTCATATACTCCCATACGCACGTGGATCACTTCGGCGGCGTCAAAGACATGGCCTGTGAAGACGACGTGAGGGGCGGTAAGATCAGGGTGATCGCCTCACACGGGTTCGTCGAATGGGTTCTTAAAGAACAAGGGCTAGCGGCAGAGGGCATGCCGTCGCGAAACGATTACATGTATGGTGAGAATCTTCCGGTCAGTCCAACCGGTATCGTCGACACCGGTCTTGGACAAGCCATTGAAGGGGGTGAGGTCAGTTGCATCGAACCTACCGATATTATCGGCACTGAAGGTGGCAGCCTGACTATAGATGGAGTCGATCTCGAGTTCATGTATGCACCGGGTGAAGCCCCTACCGGAATGCATTGTTATATTCCAAGATTCAAGACGCTACACGTCGCCGATAACCGTTATATGTATTTGCAGCATGCTCGATCGCCTGAATGTTCCCCGGACTCTGACGGAAATCGGCGTCCCCGCTGATTGCGCGTCAGCCGTAGCGGCGAAAGCAAAACTGGATTCAGCGGCCGCGACCAACCCGCGCCCGGCGACGGTAGCAGAAATTCAGACAGTGATCGAGGATGCGCTGGAAAATGAGAGATAGAGGTCGCCATTAGCGAATGTAATACGGCATTTCACCCGAGCGATCGTTATACAGCGTTAGGTCTTGCGATCGGCGCGTTCGACAAATTTGAAACATTCGGCCCCAGTACTGCTCAAGCCAACAACCTTAAACCCGCCAGCGGGTTCACATTGATCCGGGAGAACCGATCCAGTGAGTATGAAATTTAACCAGCCACTCGGTGGTAACGAAATGCCACGCTTTGGCGGGATCGCTACCATGATGCGCTTACCGCATGTTCCAGACGCGCGAAATCTGGATGTTGCTTTCGTCGGAGTACCGTTCGATATTGGAACCTCGAATCGAGCCGGTGCGCGCTTAGGTCCACGTCAAATTCGCACCGAGTCCTGCTTGATCCGACCCTACAACATGGCGACCCGCGCGGCACCTTTCGACTCGCTGCAAGTCGCCGATATCGGCGATGTAGCGATCAACACTTTTAATCTTGACAAATCCATCGCTATTATCGAATCCGCCTACGATAAAATCCTCGCGCAGGACTGTAAACCACTAACTCTGGGCGGCGATCATACGATCTCGCTGCCAATACTGCGCGCCTTGCAGAAGAAACACGGGCCGGTCGGTATCGTACACGTCGACGCCCACGCGGATATCAACGACGCGATGTTTGGTGAACCTATCGCACACGGCACACCATTTCGCCGCGCGATCGAAGAAGAACTGATAAATCCGACGCGTATGGTACAAATTGGTTTGCGGGCGAGCGGATACGAGGCCGACGACTTCGACTGGCCGCGGTCACAGGGAGTTCGTGTAGTACAAGCGGAAGAATGTTGGTATCAATCACTAAAACCTCTAATGGCCGAAGTCCGAGAGCAACTGGGCGAGGGGCCGGTGTATCTCACATTCGATATCGATGGGCTCGACCCCGCCTACGCGCCGGGCACCGGGACCCCTGAAATAGGTGGGTTAACGGTCCAACAGGGGTTGGAGATCATTCGCGGTTGCCGTGGACTCGACGTGATCGGTGGTGATCTGGTCGAGGTTGCGCCCGCTTACGATACGTCAGGCAATACGGCGTTGGTGGCGGCGAACTTACTATTTGAGATGTTGTGCATAATTCCCGGTGTGGATTATCGGACCCGACGCGAACCAGGTGTATGATGAAAGTCGCGATCTACCAGGGACCTGAATTCGCCCAGGATGTTCAATCAAACTTGGATACGCTGGCGATACAGGCAAACCAGGCAGCCGCACAGGGCGCCCGACTGCTAATTGCCCCGGAAATGTTCCTGACCGGCTATAACATAGGCGCCGATTCGATCGCTAACCTAGCGGAGCCCGCAGCGGGCGCGTCGGCACTACGTATCGCCGAAATCGCCACGGATTCGGAAATCGCCGTGTTATACGGTTACCCGCAACGCGAGGACGACACAATTTTCAACGCCGCGCAGTTGATCGAACGCGACGGATCACGGCTCGCCAACTACCGTAAAACACATTTGTTCGGCGATATCGATCGAGGTGCCTTTGCCCCGGGCGATACCGAAACCACGATCGTTGAGCTGGATGACTGGCGAATCGGTATACTGATTTGTTATGACGTCGAGTTTCCGGAGAACGTGCGGCGTCTGGCGCTTGCGGGCGCTGATTTTGTCGCGGTACCGACAGCGACAATGAAACCTTATGAATTCGTGCCACGCATCATGTTACCGACGCGCGCTTTTGAAAATGGGTTATTCGTTGCCTACGCGAATCATTGCGGATTCGAAGGCGAGCTCGAGTACTGCGGTCTGAGTTGTCTGGTGGGCCCCGATGGCGTGGATCTGGCGCGCGCCGATAAACACGAAGCACTGGTTTTCGCCGAACTGGAACGCAGCTTGCTCGACAAATGGCGTCAACTCATTACTTATCTCCCGGACCGTCGGCCCGGCTTGTATCGATCGCTGGGTGATGACGAAATCGACATTAGCACAAGGACTGGCCAATGACTGCGCCGCATACTTCGATTACCGGGCTCGGGAACGGTGATAAACCGGCCACTATTTTTGGTCGCGATTTTCCATTTCCATACTATGACTGGCTCGAACGTCCAGACAGCCGGTTTATGTCGAAAGCGTCGATCAATTGACACCGCTGTTGAAGGAAGTGGGTGCAGCTTGGCATGAATCGTTAGAAACCGATGCCGATTTTACTGCGATGCAGCACGCGATTAAAAATCGTGATGTTGCCGGTATCAAGAAAATCTGGAATGCACTAATTCCGATCTGGGATGACCGTACATTTTACGGATTTATCGCCAATTCAAGGGCATTCAAGCGCCATTCCTTCACGCATCTGGAGGCCTTTGGGCAGGTCGGATTTGGTGCCGGTGGTTGGGATACCGACTTCCCCAATTCAATGCTCGAAATCCTGGGCGTGGTTTATACAAATTGGGACGATGACCGGCATTTTGTGCTGGCTGGTGTCGAACAGGTGCCGAGGCGCATGTGGAAAGACCAACCGGCAAACATGGTGCACTGGCCGCAAGGCACATCTCTCGAGAAACTGCACGGCGGTGCGACGCGACCCGGCGTAGCGCGGTTCAATCGCCTCCCGAATGGAAAGATGGCGGTTACCGACAAATGGGGGACCGGCGTGAGTTCGATGCCACGCTGGTCACATGCCAAAGTTGGTTGCTGAGCACCAACATCGATTGCGACGAATCGTTGTTCTCGCAAAAACTGTGGATGGCGCTCGACCGGACACGTTATATGCAATCGGCAAAGACTTTCATCATGGTTGACCGGCCTTTCTGGAAAGACAAAGTTCCGGATGCGGCGCGCGATGTAATGAGTATGACCGTGACCGATCGACTGACATGCGGCACCTATCTATTCGACTTGGGCGACGACAAACCAGGGGTGGTTTGCCTGTCCTACTCGTGGATGAGCGATGCCCTAAAAATGCTGCCTTTGCCGGTAGAACAACGCGTTCAGTTAGCGCTCGACACACTGCAAAAAATATATCCGAAGGTTGATATCAAGCGACATATTATCCGTGACCCGATCACCGTGTCGTGGGAGGGCGATCCTAATTTCCTGGGAGCCTTCAAAGGATCGCTGCCAGGGCACTACCGATATAATCGCCGTATGTATTGTCACTTTATGCAACGCGATCTGCGGGCCGAACAGCGTGGAATCTTCATTGCCGGCGACGATGTCGCGTGGATCCCAGGTTGGGTCGAAGGCGCCGTGCACACCTCTCTAAACGCGGTTTGGGGGATCATTAATCATCTTGGCGGAGAAACCATTAAAAGTAATCCGGGCCCGGGCGACCGGTTCGACGAACTGGTGCCGCCGGCATTGCCAGACGAATAGCTGCGTGACCGTTTCCGTTATTTGGAAGGAGAAACCTGATTATGATTTTTGGTGACGTTTTGTACGAATCGGAGGATCGGGTTGCCACCATCACGTTGAATCGCCCCGAACGGTTTAACGCGATCAGCGAAACCATGCCGGACGACATAGGAACCGCGTTTGATCACGCCAATAATGATGATGCGGTCCATGTGGTTGTGCTGACCGGCGCCGGACGAGGGTTTTGCGGTGGCTATGACTTAAACGTCTATGCGGAAGAACCCGGCACCAATCCGGCCATCCAGGATATGCCGTGGGATTCCATGGTTGACTACAAATTTATGAGCCGCTGCACGCAGCAATTTATGTCAATCTGGCGATGCCATAAACCTGTCATAGCGCGCGTGCACGCCGACGCGGTCGCGGGTGGAAGCGACATCGCGTTGTGCAGCGATATTATTGTGATGAATGAAGATGCGCGTATTGGTTATCCGCCGTCACGTGTTTGGGGCTGTCCGACCACGGCGATGTGGGTGTACCGATTGGGGGCAGAAATGGCGAAACAAATGCTTTTTACCGGCGATCTGACTTCCGGAAAACGAGCGGAGCAAATAGGGTTGGTTTTTCAGTCAGTGCCGATGGAAAGATTGGACGAGATAGTCAATCAGCTCGCGGATCGTATTAAGGAAGTGCCGAAAAACCAACTCATGATGATGAAAATGATGGTCAACCAGGCGTATGAAAACATGGGACTGGCGAGCACCCAAGCAATCGCGACGCTGTTCGATGGCATGGCCAGGCATAGTCCGGAAGGCGTCCGATTCAAAGAACGTGCAGAACAAGTGGGGTTCAAACAAGCCATTTCTGAGCGGGATTCGGGGCATCCGATACCGGGCAGTAAACGGTGAGCCCAACGTCATTGGCAATCCGATTCGAAATCCAAAAACGCACGCGCCACTATCGCAGTACGGAATCCAAATGCTCAGTCTGTCGACACCCTCTTCTCTAGGAACTGTGTTCCAGCCCTATGGTTCGCCTCCTCAAATAATCGCCCTTTCCAGAAAGGGTTCGTTGCGAACGATACGATCATAACCGAGTTCGGACATGTCGAGTTTTCTAAACTCACCGTAGGTTATAAGTTCGGAGACACCGCGGCCCATTGCGGGTGATTGCTGCAATCCGTGGCCGGAGAATCCGTTTACAAAAATGAAGTTGGATACCTCCGAATGTGGGCCGACGATGGCGTTTTGATCCAAAACATTATAAGCGTAGTGCCCAACCCAGGAGTTGATCACCTTAACCGTTTCGAAGGCGGGAACCCGTGTGGCAATCGCCGGCCACAGTTTATTTTCC
This sequence comes from Gammaproteobacteria bacterium, assembly GCA_029862885.1. GTDB lineage: Bacteria > Pseudomonadota > Gammaproteobacteria > Arenicellales > JAOTWM01 > JAOTWM01. Next base: position 15,992 of record JAOTWM010000033.1, on the reverse strand, counting down.
CAGATCGAATAATCCAGATAAAAATCATCGTGGTTTACCGCCGGATCATCGTCGGGTGGACAGCCACACATATAGTGCTGACCGTCGGTTCGCATGTGAACGCCCGACGGATCGATGGTCAGAGGCAGATCCCTGTCGAGGGGAGTTTCCGCATCGAAGATGAAAGTGTAACGCCGTCGAGGTTCCACCGGTAATTCCAGATTAGCCATTCGCGCGGTCAATGATGCGCGCGGACCCGAAGCATTCACAATTGTTTTTGCGATAACAACTTCACCTGATTTCAGCGTAACGTTTTCAACACGATCGCCGGAACGCCCAATGGCAACAACTTCGTTAGTGATATATTCGACTCCGTTTTGCCGGGCCTTCCGGCGCCACCAATCAAACATTGTGCTCCCGTCGAAATAGCCTTCGTCTATGGGATTATGGCTTCCCAAAATTATTCCATCGAGGTTATAAAATGGATAAGCCTCGGCAATTTCATCCGGCAACATAATGCGGGTGCCGGCACCACAAGAGTGCTGTAGTTTTTGGTTCTCACGCAGAACCGTCGCGAAGTGCTCATTATCGGCCAGATACATGTAGCCGTAGCTATGGATCGGGATCTCGGGGATTTCGGGATCGCCCCCGAGATAGACTCTAAAGTTGTGCGCAAACTCTGCGGCAAATTGCGCAATCCTTATATTCACTTCATTGGAAAATTGCTGGCGCATACAGCTGTTGGTGTGGGCCGTCGATGACCACTCGTACGTAGGATCCCTTTCGACTACCAGAACTCTTCCATCAAAATCCGGATTATTGGAGAGAAACCAAGCGACAGACGACCCCATAATTGCGCCACCAATTATGATCACGTCGTAGGACGCGTGGTTGGGTTCAAGAACGATAGGAGGAAGTCGCATCATCAAGTCTCTTGCCGCTTAACTACGTTATTTACGCGGTTGATTCTATCGCACTTTTCCATTAACCCCGGGAAGTCTGGAGCTCAATGGATTCGCAGCAACCGCAGTTCACGTTTACAAATTTGACGGACTCGACCATGTGTCCGACCCCATCGTGACAAAAGACGCAGGTAAGAATGATTGCTAGTAAATACAATCACGGCCAAACTGTACTTGAAGTCTCAATGCTTGTATGGGACTGTGGCGGCACAAAGAGATCAATCGGAAACGCAGTTCATGACTACAATAAAGATCCAATTCACTTTGTTTTCGGCCTTTTATTCTCCGCTAATCGCCGTCATGGCCGGAGGATTTCTTAAACGCGAAGGACTTGACTATGAATGGTCTGTTGCGCCGCCCGGCACGTCGGCTGTAGACGCAATCGTCGATGGCTCCGCTCATGTCATTCAATCGGCACCAAGTCAAGGATTTGGTTCTTTAAAGAACGGCGAGACGCCACCTGCGGTTCATTTCGCCCAGGTCAATGAGATGGATGGATTCTTTATTACCGGGCGCGAACCCGACCTTGAATTCTCCTGGGATAAACTCGAGGGTGCCGAGATTGTCATGTTTAAAGGCGGCCAACCTAATGCCATGTTTCGTTATGCTTGTCACAAGGCCGGGATTGATTACAACAAGATCATACCAATTACACCCGGTGGGGCGGCTGACATTGACGCGGCATTCCGGAACGGCCAAGGACAATATGCCCAACAACAAGGTCCGTTCCCTCAACAACTCGAGGCTGATGAAATTGGCACGATTGTGACGCAGGTTGGCCCGATCATCGGCCGGTGTGCGTTTTCAAGCCTTGCGGCATCCCGCGAATGGCTCGAGACGGACATGGCCAGAGCCTTCACGCGCGCCTACCGGAATGCGCGTCAGTACCTGAATGAGGCATCGGCCAAAGAAATCGTAGCGGCCGAGAAACCATTTTTCCCCGACATTAGCGACACAGCGCTGGAAAAATGTATCTCCACTTATCAGCAGCTGGGCTGCTGGACACCTCACGTGAAAATAACCAAGCAAGCCTATGAAGTTATACTGGATATTTTCCAATACACGGGAGCGATTGCCGAGAGATACCCCTACGAATTGGTTTGTACGATGCCACCAGTAGTGACAAATAGTTAAGTTCGGAACAGTTAATCGTGTGTTCCTAAGCGCAGCCGCACGGAGATTAGAATCGACCTTGACGATAAATTTCCGGCGACAACAGTATTGATTCACTTCCCGGAAGTGGCATGCCCGGCTCCCTCGTTAGTTTTGCGAATTGTCATACTTACCCAAGGCAATGGAACGAACAAATCCATTTTACCGATCTACAATAATCGACTCCATTAATCGCAAAAACTTCTCCACTTCATCCGCCGAATTGTAGTGACACATCGATACGCGCACGCAGGTTTCCATGCCGAGTGGCGTCAATATATTTCCAGAAAAATAATCGTTCTTTCTCACATGCGTGCGCACACCGCCAGCATTGAGCTTGCTGACAACGTCGGCCGACGGCACACCCTCGACGGAAAGTGAAACCAATCCCTCTCGGCAGTCGTTGTCGTGGCCGCCGATCACAAACACTTCGGGCATATCGCGCAGACCCTTTTGTCCGTCGGCACCGTTCAACATAACATCGACAAGGTGCTCTTCTTGATCGCTCATAGCCTTACCGGCGGCAACAAGTCGCTCACGTCGGTCAGTTGAGTCGGTGAATTCGGATCCTAGCCAGTCGAGGTAGTTGACGACTTCTGAAAACGTGGCAAATGCTGAGGTGTCTCGCGTACCGAGTTCCCAGAAGTTCTGCGCGGTGCCGTCAAGTTTGTCGTGCGGTAGCGTACTCAATCGCGGAGATACCCACGCTACGCCGTAATTATGTCTGGAAAAAACCTTATAGGCGGAGACCGCAAACGCGTCAATATTGTAATCGTCAATTTCCAACGCACCGTGCGCGGCGCGTTGAATGCCGTCGACGACAATAAGACAATTCGGCGAGGCGGCACGAATGACATCAACGACGGCCTTGAGATCGACGCCCATGCCGGTCACTGGACTGGTTTGAATAACGGTCGCGACACGGGTATCCGGAGTAACGTAATGGCGATAATCGTCCGCGGTGACGGTTGCCGTGTCATTGTTGTGCGGGATCGATACATATTTTTTTCCGGCGATATCCGCCCAGCGTATACATGCACTGACGGTGGCCGGGTGCTCGAGCGTGCTTCCCAGCACTTCTCCCCCCGCTGTGGCACCCAATACCGCAGCGCGCACCAGGCGAAATAACAGCTCAGTGCCGCTCTCTCCGATGAACACCAGGCCGTCTTTCGCACCGAGAAACGACATCATGTCGTTCCGCGCTTTGTCGATGATCCGTACCAGCTCCTGCGACGCTGGGTTGTCGCGGCCCTGATTATCGGGAATGGCGGACAACTTTGTATTCACCTCAACCACGGTCTTTAACGTCAGCGAACCGCCCGCGTTTTCGAAAAATGCGCGTGGCCCTTCGTAAGGACAGCTGTCGACGTGGTGAAATTTACTGCGGATTGCGCTTAACAGAGAGTCATCAAACATAAATTGTCGGAATCCAATAATCGTGCGGGTGAATTAGATAGGAGGTGTGCCAATAAAATCAATTACTATTCGCTTGGATTAGTTAGAGAGATGATATGGAGCAGGAGCGTACGGCAATTGCAACGGGCGGGTTGCAAGGAATCGGGTTAGCCATTGCGTCCGAACTGACCCGTCAAGGTATGCGTGTGGCCGTGGGCGCACGCAGCGGCGGCAGTGCTGATCGGTCTGCGTTGGCCCGGTCCGCCATCGGCGATCGGGGCATGGTCGCGCCGCTCGATGCGCGATCAACCGATTCTGTCGAAGCGTTCGTTGCGGCGGTTCGGGATTCGATCGGTGTCGTTGACGTCTTGGTTAATGCGGCCGGCATGTCGATCCATCAGACGGTCTCCTGTCATTCCGATGCGGACTGGGACACAACGATCGACATAAATTTGAGTGGCCCCTTCCGTATGATTCGGGCATGCCTTCCCGACATGAAAACGCGAAACTGGGGGCGCATCGTAAATATTGCCTCAACCGCCGCGCGTATCGCGGCCCCAACCCATGCCGCCTACTGCGCCTCGAATGCCGGCTTGGTAGGGCTGACCCGAGCCGTTGCGCGAGAGGGAGGCGCACACGGCATTACCTATGTGGCAATCAGTCCCGGCTGGGTCGAGACCGATATGCTGCGCGAGAGCGCGCGCATTATGGCGGCAACGTCAGGGCGCACTCAGGCCGAGGAAATTGCGGCGATAGGCGCCTCCAATCCACAAAACCGGCTAACCCAACGCGAGGAAATCGCCGCGCTTGTGGCGTTCTGCTGTTCGGACGCGGCGGCGGGCCTGACCATGGAAGACATCCAAGTGAACGCGGGCGCGCTTTGGTAGTTGGCAGCATAGCGCAGCTACTAACGACGACAAATAATGTTCGGGGCAGTCCCGCAAATGTAAATTACCAAGGGCCCTATCTATAGCTCAAGTTGGCGACAACCGAGTTCGAAGATAGATCGACGGAAAACGGCATGACGATGCTATAGTCAAGCGTTCCAATGAGATTTACCGTTAGTACCGGGAGAAGCGGCACGCTCAGAATGACTAACACCGTCACATGACCAAGAATCGATGCTCGATGATTACAATCTCACCAATTAATTCCTGGGCTGAATGCTAACGTAAAGTTGATCGGACTATTAGTGGGATAAAATCTGGCTGAGAAAAAGCTTGGTGCGTTCGCTGCGGGGGTTCTGGAAGAACTCGCTTGGTGGCGCGATCTCGACGATTTCTCCGGCATCCATAAAGGCGATCTGATCCGCTACCGAGCGGGCGAAGCCCATCTCGTGGGTCACGCAGATCATGGTCATGCCCTCTTCGGCGAGCTCGGTCATGACATCCAGCACCTCGCTGATCATTTCCGGGTCCAACGCAGACGTGGGTTCGTCGAATAACATGACTTCCGGATTCATGCACAGGGCCCGGGCGATGGCCACTCTTTGTTGTTGGCCTCCCGAGAGTTGGCTTGGGTATTTGTCAGCCTGATCGGGAATATGTACCCGCTCGAGATATCGAGTTGCGATTTCTCGTGCCTCCGGTTTGCCCACCTTGCGTACGAGTTTGAGAGCGAGAGTCAAATTATCCACAACCTTCAGATGCGGAAACAAATTAAAGCTCTGAAATACCATGCCGACCTCTCGGCGTACTGCGTCGATATTCTTGACGGCATCGGTGAGCTCATTACCGGCGACGATGATACGGCCACTGTCATGTTCCTCCAATCGGTTGATGCATCGAATCATCGTGGACTTCCCTGATCCGGAAGGCCCGCAGACAACGATTCTCGCGCCTTTTTGAACAGTGAGATTGACATCCGTCAGGGCTTTGAAGTTGCCGAAGTATTTGCAAACGTTCTCGAGAACGATAATTGGCTTCTCTTCACTCATGTTTACGCTCGCATTTTCCGATCTATCGTGTCGCCTTGATATATCGGCTCATTCGTCTTTCGAGCATGCCAAACCCCTTCTGCACCATCCACGCGATAACCATGTAGATGATCGCCGCCGAGATGAAGATTTCATAGGGTGCGAATGTCTGTGCCACGATGGTTCGCGCCACTCCGGTCATGTCCAGCAAGGTGACTGTACTTGCCAGAGCGGTCGCCTTGGTCATGCTGATAATGTCGTTGCTGTAGGCCGGCAGTGAGAGCCGGATGGCGATAGGCGTCGTGATGTAGATAAAACTCTGGGTCTTCGAAATACCCAACGCCGATGCCGCTTCCTGGGCGCCCTTATCTACCCCCAACACGCCGCCGCGCAGTATTTCCGAGACGTATGCGCCGGCATTCAGGCTGAGGGCGAGAATACAACACCAGAACGGCTCGCGCAGAAACGGCCAGAACACGCCTTCGCGAATGAACTCGAACTGCGGCAACCCGTAGTAGATGACAAAAATCTGGACCAGGATGGGTGTGCCGCGAAATATATAGATATAGACTACCGCCGGCGCCACCAGAAACCAGCGGCCGCTGATGCGCATCAGCAACGTGATGACGGCCAGTACCAAGCCGATAAAGGAAGACAACAACAGGAGCTGGAGAGTCAGACCGAGCCCGGTCAGCATTTTTGGAATGCTTCCGAAGATCAACCCAAATTCGAATATCATTTACCACCTACCAGATGCTTGTTGGCGTACTTCTCCAGCAGCATCACCGCCAGCGTGATCACCGTGGTGATGCACAAATAGATGAACGCCACGACGATATACATCGTGAATGGCTTGTTTGTCACGGTGGTGGCCATCTCGGCCACGAACACGATCTCTTCCACACCGATAACAGAGATCAGGGCCGTGTCCTTCATCAGTGACAACATGTGATTGCCGAAATTCGGCAACGCGAGACGCCACATCTGCGGAATCCGCACGTAGACGAAGGTTTGAAAGTTGCTGAGCCCCAGGGCGCGTGCCGCCTCCACGTGACCGGAGTCGACACCGAGGAACGCGCCGCGGAACGTCTCGGTCATATAGGCCCCGACAATCAGGGCGATGGCGAACGCGCCCGCCCAAAACGGCGGTATGTCGATGAATTTGACGTTAGCGTCGAAGGACTGGACGATCGCGGTAAGAGTGACCGCCGCGCCGAAATAGACGATGAGCAGAACCAACAACTCGGGCGTTCCCCGAAAGATAACCGTATAGGCGTTGGCGATCGTCTGAGCTAGCCGATTCCCGGACAGCTTCATCGCTGCCCCAATCAGGCCGATGATGACCGCAATAATCAAGGAGACCGCAAACAGCCGGAGGATGACCATCGCCCCCCAAAAATAGTCGTCCCCCCAGCCGGCAAGTGCTGACACCGTGTCTTACCCCGTTACTCGTGGTGGTCGCAAGCGGAGTCCGCGCACCCGATGGGCGTCAGTACCCCAAACTAGAGACATGGGCGGCTGCTTGGCTCGCCCATGTCTCCAGGACTAGGCTAGTCCAGTGAGGTCCATTTTGCCGGATGGATTGCGAATGGAAAAATCTTAAGCGCATATTTTTCCAGCGAGCCGTCTTCCGCGAGCTGTTTCAGCGCGGCATTGATGCGTCCGAGCAGCTCGTCGTTGCCCTTGCGCAATCCGATACCGACACCGACTCCGAAGTACTCTACTTCATCGATGGCTGGACTGACGAACTCGAAACCCGCACCGTCTTCCTGGCTGAGGAACTTGAGATGGGCTTTCATCGGGTTCGTCATGATCACATCGGTACGGCCATTTTGCAGGTCCAGATACATTGCCTCGTTGTTGTCGTATAACAGAATCTCCGCGTCAGGCACTTTGGCATTGAACCAGTTCTCATAGGTCGTTGCCCGTTCCAGTCCGACTTTGATCCCCTTGAAGCCGTCGGCATTTGCCGAACCATCGGCATTGAACAGATTGAAGTTGCCGTTCTTCTTGCCTACCAAACGCCCGACAGAAATACGGTAAGGACCGGAAAAATCGATCTTCTCTCGACGTTTTTCGGTAATCGACATAGAAGCAACGATCAGATCGAACTTGTTGGCCAAAAGAGCGGGTATCATCCCGTCCCACTTTTGGCATACGAATTCCACCTCTGCGCCGAGGATGTCGGTCACCCCCTTTGCAACGTCTACATCATAACCGGTAAGCTCCCCTTCCGCCGTTCTATAGTTAAACGGCGCATAGGTGCACTCCATCCCGACACGCAGTGTTTCCGCCGCTGCGGTTTGAACAAAACCGACTACCGCGGCCGATATCACAAACAGTAGACTAATGACTTTTTTCATTCTGTCTCCTCCTAATACTTCGAACGTTACATAAAATTAGGCATAGAATCGCAGAGTTTCCCAAAACGCCTGGATTACCCCGATACAGTAACTTCTATTAATCCAAAACAATCGTAGGTAACTGTAGGTAACTGCTGCAATCTCGCGTATATACCCAACGTGTGATGCCCCTGAGACCAGCCGCTAGTTGCGTCTGACCGGTATACGCCGAAGCCTAGAACTTCGTTGCCAACGACGGTAGGTCGGCGACGGCCGGTTGTGTCCGCACCCTCGATCGCGCCAATGAATCAATCGCAGTAACGAGTGGCCCAACAGCACTGCTACTATACAGCAGTCAAACATCGAGTAATATGTCGATGCGAGCGCGATAGACCGGGATCGTAATAATAGCGGAATCAAACCCTTCGTGGACCCCGAGCATCTCTCTGCACGAATGCGCGTCGGACTGCTGGCGGTAAATTTCGACTTCGAGCTGATTCGGGTGATAATCAAATCAATATATAATGTAGCGTACGGTGTGGCCCGCACCGTGACGCTACCGGAGAAACCCCCATGTCCTTAACCACGCTTGATGTTGAGTTCTGCCGCCGACACTTTCTGGCCCTGGGGGGTAGCCAGATTTTCTTCGAAAATGCGGGCGGCACCCTGGTCCCAGAACAGGTGATCGATCGCGTACGAGACTATATGACCGAATCCCAGGTGCAACCGGCGTTCTCGTTCAAATCGTCGATACTCGCCGCGGAGCGCATACGACAGGGCACCGAAGCGATGGCCGCATTCCTGAATGCGGACCCCGCCGAGATTGTCATCGGCTCGTCGACCACCAGCAACGTGTACGTGCTATCCCATGCCATTCGTCACTGGTTTAAGCCGGGTGACGAAGTCGTCGTTACCAACCAGGATCACGAGGCCAACAATGGGGCATGGCGACGACTGACGGAGATCGGCGTCGTCATCAAAGAATGGCAGTTGAACCCGGACACGGCGGAACTCGAGCTGGCAGATCTTGAAGCACTGTTAAATGACCGTACCCGGCTTGTCTGTTTTACCTATTGTTCCAACATTGTGGGGTCCATATACGATGTGAAAGAGATCACCGCCAAGGTGCACGCCGTCGGTGGACTGGTTGTGGTCGACGCAGTGGCCTATGCGGGGCACCGCAGCATCGACGTGAAAACACTGGATGTGGATTTTCTGCTCTGCAGTTTGTACAAGTTTTTCGGGCCTCATTTGGGGCTGCTATATGGCAAGCGAAAACTTTTGGCGAAGACGCAGAATCAGTGCCACGACTTTATCGCCCACGACAACCATGCAGTACGACTCAACCCGGGTGGTATTTGTCACGAGTTAGGAGCCGGCGCGGCGGGAATCACTGCATACTTCGATGCGGTGCACAGGCATCATTATCCGGGCACCAACCTCGGATTTCGTGAGCGTCTGGATGGCGTGTACAAGCTTTTTGCTACCCACGAGGAATCGCTGACGCGGCGTATACTGCAGTTTCTTGCGGCTAAACCTTCGGTTACTCTGTATGGGCGGTCTAACGCCAATAAGGATGGGCGGGTGGCCGTCATCTCGTTTACCGTGGCGGGTAAGTCATCCCGGAAAATCGCCGAACAGTTATGGGCGCAAGGGGTGGCTATGGGTGCGGACGATTTCTATGCGGCCCGATGTATCGCCGCGTTGGGTGTAGATGCAAAGGATGGCGTGCTGCGGCTGTCCATGGTCCACTACAATTCGCACGACGATGTGGACAAGCTGCTCGCGTGCCTCGACCCGCTGATCTGACGTTCGCTAGACGGCTAAACCGGGTTGATGAGGCACGATGAAGTTGTCTAGTGATCGATATTTGCGGGAGTTTCTGGAGTTTGCCCATGAGCTCGCCGAAATCAGTGGCGCGCTGATACGCGATGCGTTCAGGCGACCGCATTCGGTGGCAGTGAAGGATGACGCTAGTCCGGTTACACCGGCGGACAAAGCGGTCGAGTCCAGGCTTCGGGAACAAATCTCGGCTCGCTATCCGCAACACGGCATCTTGGGCGAAGAGTACGATGATATTCAGGCAAACGCAGAACTCGTATGGGTGATCGATCCTATTGACGGCACCAAACAATTCGCCGCCGGGTTACCTACCTTCGCCACTCTGATCGCACTGGCACACGACGGCAGACCCGTGGTCGGTATTATCGATCAGCCGGTTACTTCGGAACGTTGGGTGGGAATGTCCGGTGCCGGTACGACATTTAACGGTAAGCCCGTACGCACACGCCGTTGCGAGCACTTGGCCAACGCCATTTTAGCCACGTCCGCACCAGACTACTTCGATGCGCACGCCGCGCCTGCATACCAACGCCTGCATGAGACAACCCGTTGGTCGCTCTATGGCGCGGGTTGTCACGCCTACGGACAGATGGCCACCGGCTGCATCGATATCGGTCTAGAAGCCGAACACAGCGCCTACGATTTTTGCGCACTCGCGCCCATTGTTGACGGTGCCGGTGGAGCCATCACCGACTGGCAAGGGGATGCACTGACTATCCACTCGGGCGACCGATTTATCGCGGCTGGCGATCCGCGCATCCATCGGCAAGCATTAGCACTGATTGAGTCCACATGGCACCCGAACCTCGGAGCTCGACACGACGAACTTTAATCGGTTGGCAATACAATGCAAAAATCCGAGATAGATTTAGCGGAGGCGCTCGATTTCGCCTGTCGTCTTGCCGACGCCGGCGGCAGAGTGATCCGGAAAATGTTCAGGCAACCCCACGACATGGAAATCAAGGGCAATCTGAGTCCGGTAACCGCAGCAGACAAGGCGGTGGAAGCCTGCATACGGCAATTAATCACGTCCACCTATCCGGAGCACGGCATCATGGGGGAGGAGCATGGCAACGTGGCCCTGGACCGTGAGTATGTGTGGGTGATCGATCCCATCGACGGCACTAAGCAGTTCGCCGCGGGTCTGCAGACCTTTGGAATGCTAATCGCGCTAGCGAGGCACGGCTCCCCCATTGTGGGTCTTATCGATCAGCCCGTCACTGGGGATCGCTGGACCGGCGCCAAAGGTATGCCGACCTGTTACAACGCACACCCTGTTCAGACCCGGAACTGTTCGCGGCTGGCCGATGCCGTCATGGCTACTACCGGGCCGGACTACTTTAAAGGTGAAGCGGCATCGGTGTTTGAGAACCTGAACCGGCAAACCCGATGGACCGTGTATGGGAGTGGCTGCCACGGTTATGGAGTGCTGTCCGGAGGGGCGGTCGATCTGCTGATAGAAGCCGGAAATGATCCTTTCGACTATTGCGCCCATGTGCCCATTGTTCAGGGCGCCGGGGGCGCGATTTCCGATTGGAACGGTGATCCGCTGACGATTCACTCAGGCGATCGCGTCCTGGCAACAGGCGATCCGCAACTGCATCGACAAGCGCTGACACGGATTCAAGAATACACATGACGACGTAGAGAGGTCAGCTGAGGTACGGGATAACCCGGAGCAACGTAAATTAATGTAACGGAGCGATTGATGTTTAGTTTCTCTGTCACGTTTTAATTGACAGCGCGGTGCGAGAACCTCCTGTGGGGTGAACCGATCTCGGCGAGGTGATGGATAGGCTCCAAACGCACGAGAACGTCGTCATGCAATCGCGGGACCCGGGTTCTCTAATTGGACCAGCTTTGGTTCGCCGGACTCTTGTCAGAGGAAAAATTGGTCTCCGTCCTATATAATGGCCACGGCGAGAACCATTTTGTATTAATTGGCCATTCCGTAATAATCACTTATCCCATAATTATTACCATAGGGATTACGGGTAGAAAGCAAAATCAACATTACTAGCACTGTTCCAGCCGACTTTGTGGAATCTGTAATCCCGCGTTATCGAACTCATCAGTGACGATACCAAATTCACCGGTTATCGAATGCCGGCATTTATGGAAAATCTTTGGCCATCGCGCCGAGGAAGCGCTGTCGGCCATTCAGTCGGATGGGATCGGCAAGACTGAGGTGCTCGAGAACTACGGTTGTGTAATCGGAGTTGCCGATGCGAGTTTCTCGGTGTCCGAGGGCGAGATTTTCTGCATCATGGGGTTGTCAGGTTCCGGAAAGTCGACACTGATTCGGCACGTCAACCGGCTGATCGAACCCACCGACGGCGAGATTTTCATTGAAGGGGAAAGCATCAGTGGACTCAATGCCCGCGCATTGCGCGCGCTTCGGTCACAAAAAATCGGCATGGTGTTTCAGAATATGGCGCTAATGCCACACAAAACGGTGCGCGACAATGTCGCTTATGCGCTTGAAGTGCGTGGCGTTAAGCGACAAGAACGCTTGGCGGTTGCAGCCAAGGCCATTGAGACCGTTGAGTTGACGGGTTGGGGCGCACGTTATCCCGACGAACTCTCGGGCGGCATGCAACAGCGCGTGGGCCTCGCGCGAGCTATTGCGGCCGATCCCCGTATTCTGTTGATGGATGAACCGTTTTCGGCGCTCGATCCGTTAATTCGTCGTCAGCTCCAGGATCAATTTCTGGAACTCGCCTCGGAAATGAACAAAACCACTATATTTATCACCCATGACTTGGACGAGGCGATCCGAATCGGTAACCGAATCGCGATTATGAAAGACGGGCGCCTGGTACAGATCGGAACACCGGAAGAAATCGTCACAAATCCGGTCGATGAATACGTTACCGATTTCGTTGCAGGAATATCGAATCTTCATTTAGTGCACGCCAGTAAGATTATGATTCCGTTTGACGCCTATCAAGCGGCCAACGGTGGCTTAGTAGTTGACGAATGTCTGCATGCCTCACCCGATGATGACCTTGATCATCTCGCGGATTTATCATCCGATACAGACCACCCGATAATTATTGCGGAAGCTGGCAAGCCGGTGGGTGTGGTGACAAAGAGGGCATTATTGCGCGGCATTCAAGGTCGTTTGGACCAAAACGCATAGGTACGAGTCAATGGCTGAAAAAGAAGAGGGTTTTAGCGTTCTCGATCCGTTCCAAACCTTCAGTATCCCATTTGCCGAGTGGGCCAATGGTATCAAAGCGTGGGCGATCGAAAATCGAGATTTTTTTCAGCCTATGCGCCAAACACTGGATTGGTTAATAAATCGTATTGAGGATGGATTGCAGAGCGTACCGCCGACTCTCATGTTAATCATTCTGGCCCTGATCGCGTGGCAAGCGGCTGGACGCCGAACGGGTATTCTCATATTTGCGTTGATGGCTTTCTTGGGATTTTTGGATCCGCGCGCCTGGGAATTGGCGATGACGACACTCGCCATTGTCGTGTCGGCCGTGATCGTGTGCGTCGTGATCGGATTGCCACTGGGGGTGGCTGCTGGGAAAAACGATATTTTGGAAGCGGTGTTCAGACCGGTTCTCGATACCATGCAAACCATTCCGGCATTCGTCTATCTCGTACCAGTGGTGATGTTGATCGGTATCGGTAATGTTCCCGGAGTCGTCGTTACGGTAGTTTTCGCAATCCCACCCTTAATACGCTTGACGGCACTTGGCATTCGTCAGGTAAATCCGAGTGTAGTGGAGGCGGCGCGCGCATTTGGCGCGAGTCCGCAACAGATCCTGTTTAATGTCGAATTGCCATTGGCGACGAAAACTATCATGGCGGGTATAAACCAGACCATTATGATGTCACTGTCCATGGTTGTCATCGCGTCGATGATCGCCGTAAAAGGATTCGGTAACGAAGTGCTGCGTGCCATGGGCCGGCTCGATGCCGGCAAGGCCATTGTTGGTGGACTCGGCATCGTTATTCTCGCCATTATGCTCGATCGCATTACCCAAGGCGTTGCTCAATCAGGGCGCGAACGCGGGCATCGGCATTGGTATGAACGCGGTCCGGTGGGCTTCGTTGTTGGCATTATCGGAAGGTATGTCGTTGGCGGTAATAGTGTTGGGTCAGACGCAACTGAAACTCCCACGAGATCGAAATCATAATAATTTTTTACGAATTTTTTGGCGACAGCGGGACTCATTGCCTGTTTTTCTCAGTTATGCTGATAAAAAACGTAAATGAACGGACGCCAAATTGGTAATTATAGATAGTTGTTAATCAGAGGAGCGGTAGTAATGAATCTAAGTAAGTTAGTTGGCTTTACGTTGGCCGGCACCACTATGATGGTAGCTGGAGGAATCGGTACCACAGCGCAAGCTTCATGTGAAGTGGGCGCAGGCACCACGGTGCGACCGGTCGAGGGGACGAATCTTGAAGAGAAGTTCCAGCATTTGGTTGTGTATCGCGGACTCGAGAAAATGGGCTATACGGTTGGCGATCCACAGGAAGTGGAGTACCAAACGATTCACCTCGCACTGGGCACCGGTGATGGAGATTTCACTGCAGTCCACTGGGATCCGTTGCACAAGGCATTTTTTGACGAATCTGGTGGTGAAGGCGCGATGACGAAAGTGGGTAATCTCGTTGAAGGAGCGCTACAGGGATATTTAGTCGATAAAGCCAGTTACGATGCCGGTATTACCAACCTTGGCGATCTGAAAGACCCGGCGAATGCAAAGCGATTTGATGCCGACGGCGACGGCAAGGCCGATCTTGCAGGTTGTGTGCCCGGTTGGGGTTGCGAGCGCGTCATCGAGCATCATATGACCGAGTATGGCCTGCGCGACACGGTTACGCATAACCAAGGTGCGTACAACGCCATTATTGCCGATACAATCGCGCGTAAAGAAGGCGATAAACCGGTCCTTTATTACACTTGGACACCATATTGGGTATCCGGCGTATTAGTACCGGGAGATAACGTGGAATGGATTGCTGTGCCTTACAGCTCGTTGCCGGATGGCCGCAAAGCGAATACTAGCTTTGATGGCAAAGACCTCGGATTTGAAGTGAATTCGCTTCGGGTCGTCGCCAACAACAAATTTCTGGACGCAAATCCGGGCGCACGCAAATTCTTCGAAATGGCAAAAATCAACATTAACGATGTTTCTGCGCAAAACAATAGGATGCAAGCTGGCGAAGATTCGATGAAAGATGTCGAAAAATTTACCGATGACTGGATTTCAGCCAACCAAGCGGAGTTTGACTCGTGGGTAAAGGCCGGTTGTGAGGCGGGTAGTTAGATACTAAATTCAATTATGCCAAGATGCCGGTCAGTTCTGAATTGGAGCTGGCCGGCAATCCGAATTACAAGTAGAAATTGTCTCCGATTCAGTGACGAATGATTTCGAATCGCGCCGAATGACGCGATCGAATAGATGGCATTAAGTCCTAGCGATTTGTCAATGGCGGTACGCGTCATGTCTATCACTGCTGACCCCGAAATCAAAAGACGTGGCGGTAGCAAGTCACGTAGAGTGACACGTCAAAATGCACCGATAATCCACAAGCCGACGCTAGTTCGGAATATTCCGCTTTACGAAATCGCAAACGATGAGGGCGTCGAGCAAGTACACGATCTTGCGATGCGCATCGTCGAAGATATCGGTGTTGAATTTCGAGACGCTGAATCGGTCGAATTTTGGAGAACGACCGATGCCGAAGTCGACGGTGAGAATATTCGTGTGTCGCGCCAGACGTTGCTGGATTTGGTCAGCAAAGCACCCAGCGAGTATACCCAACATGCCCGCAATCCGGATCGCAACGTACGCGTCGGTGGCCGGAATATGGTGTTCTCGCCGTCTTACGGTCCACCGTTTATCCGCGACCTCGAAGATCAGCGCCGCCACGCAACTTTGGAAGATTTAAACAATCTTCAAAAGATAAATCACATGGCACCCGCCGTACATATTGCGGGCGGCCCTATCGTAGAGCCGGTCGACGTGCCGGTGCCGCATCGTCATTTGTACATGGCTTATAGCGGACTCAAGTATTCCGACAAACCCATCGTCGGCAATGTGACTGCGCGCGAGCGCGCGCAAGACACCGTGGACATGATGAAAATCGTGTTCGGCGATGAATTTGCAACCAATCGAACCGTCACCACATCGCTCATTAATAGTAATTCGCCGCTGGTCTGGGACAACACCATGTTGGACGCGGTTAAGGTCTACGCGACCAACAACCAAGCCATCATGTGTTCACCCTTCTCTATGGCAGGCGCCAGCACACCTGCCAGCAACGTAGGAACGATGGGAATAGTTACCGCGGAAGCGTTAATGTGTATCGCATTGGCCCAAATAATTCGCCCCGGTTCTCCGATGTTATTTGGCGTGCCCGCGATGACCGTATCTT
>JAOTWM010000370.1 GCA_029862885.1 Gammaproteobacteria bacterium | reverse complement strand
AGCGATACGTTGGGGCCGGGATTGGCTGGCGCAGTGGAATGCCGACGGGGCGGATCATAAACGTTTGACGTATACAATGCTTAGAATTAACGCAGCAACAATTCTAATACACGCGGCTACCGGTCTATTACTGATTGGTGGATATGCCATTTGGGTTGGCGCGTAATATTTTTGGTCGAGAAGTCCGTTGATAACCCTCTCCCAAGCCGCACCCGAATCGTAGTCGTTAGCATACGTCCAATTAGCAGTGAGGGTATTAGTGGGTTAGCATTTTGGACATACTTCGGCCCCAATAGCATCGACATTCTTATGGGTGCGCCAATGGTGTCTTCCAGGCTGTTCTTACGACTTCTTTGGCGTTTGACTCAATCAGGTCTCCATGAGCGATGATGACACGAGTAAAGTCCCAGGCAAGAATCTTTTCCAATGATTGCGCCGCCGCTCGCTTCTCCCGCCAACCCAACTGGTACTCCGGAGCCGGCTTCGGATGATTCCACATATGGAATACACCCTTCCACCAGAAACGCAATACCCAATTTACGCCTTCTGTCTGGTCAGTAATGTTCTCAACGAGGTCCACTAAAATAAGCGTATCGCTCGGTTTGTGCAGGAACGCCACCTCCCAGATGTACTTGTTACCTCTTACTAAGCGTTGATCCAGATCTCGTTCCCACGAGCGCGGGGGTCTGTCGCCCAGAATCCAGTCAAATTCAATATCTGCGCGTTTTCTTTCGATCCCTGGGCAAATGAA
Organism: Gammaproteobacteria bacterium; assembly: GCA_029862885.1. Classification (GTDB taxonomy): domain Bacteria; phylum Pseudomonadota; class Gammaproteobacteria; order Arenicellales; family JAOTWM01; genus JAOTWM01. Next base: position 4,551 of record JAOTWM010000370.1, on the reverse strand, counting down.
GGTCTCAGCTTCCGGAAATGCGGCCTGCGCCGAGGATACATAAAAGTAGTGATAGGACCCAGGTGCCACAATATAGGTGACCTCCCCGAGCTTCTCCAGATCTTTTTTGATATGCGGATCGATCTCACAAGGTGAATGCAGCATTATTCGATCGTCTGACAATCGGATAACCGTCATACGAGCGGTGAAATCACAGCCGGCATAATGAATGGGATATTCTTTCACCCAAATCTGGTCCTTAATATATACATTCAAGTGCATATCAACATTCCTCGCAGCAATCACAACCCCGTAGATTGGCCCTTCCTCAGTTAAGCCTAATCTTATTTTTGTCGATAGAAGATGATGTAGAACAATATCCCTATCACCAATCTATGATAAGGATAAAAAACAGAGAGACTGTTTAGGAGATTAGAACGATGATGAGTGAGATGTTGAAACAATGCTGCGGGGCCGATGGCAAACCGGACTTCGACAAAATGAAGCAGTTTATGGCGGGCTGCGGAAAGGAGGGATTTGGTGATGAGGAGATCGCCATGATGAAACAGTTCTGTGGCCAGAAGGGAATGCCGAATATGGAGAAGATGAAAGAACTCATGGAAAAGTGCGGTTGCCAAGTGTCTTGAGTAGCCAGCCTTGTTGATGCTACATGTGTTTATTCGTTAGTTTTTTGCCGGCGACGTTTTGGTTAGTGGTTGGATATTTCGTCCTGTTTTCTTCCACGAGAGTAGACGGCGCTATTAAAACTTTTGGTCGACTCTTGGCCATCTGGATTTTTGTTATCGCGGCGTTTATACCCATTGCAGGTGTCTATGTGACGTTTGCTGATTTGTGCCCGATCGAGGGAGTGTTTCAAGCAATGCATTCCAGTACGCAACCCCAAAGCTGAGGAACAAGCTGGAGATTCGACCTGAGCAAGTCATTATGGCTATTACCGTGAAAGAAAAAGAACTGGCGGCCGTTGGCATTTCGGTGGCCAGTGGTTGCAAACCCTGCACGAACTATCACGTAAAAGCGGTGCGAGAAGCGGGTGCATCCGACGAGGAGATCAAGCAGGCTGTGGCCGATGCCCTGAGTGTGCGGAAAAGCGCTACGGATTTAATGAAAGCCCATGCTCTCGCTCGTTTGGGTCAAGAGGGATCTCACAACCATACCAATGACCCTGGTTCAATGAACCGCGTTAGGGAGCTGGTATCTGTGGGCGCAGCTTTCGGAGTCAATTGCACCTCGAGCCTCAAGGAGCACCTTGCTGCTGCGGAGACCGTAGGTATTTCTCAGGAGGAGATCGCCGAGATCGCGAAACTTGCCGCGTTTATCAAGGAGCGAGCGGCCTCTCACGTGGAGCATCTTATCAGGGCCAAAACGCCGGAGGGGCATGCCAAGGCTCTGTGACGTTTGCAGGCTGAGGTCGGCAACGGCATCGTTTGATACGATAGTGGTTTAGCCCGGATATTTCACGAATGCGGACGATATACGATAAACCATATCAAGATTTCAACCGATGACCCTGTGTTTTCGGGTACGGGGCCACCGCACAGTTTGCCCTGTTCGGGTTCAACCGATCGGCGGCTTTCGGCTTCGCCTCTAACCGCCCTACGCCCGATTTTCCTCGAAGTCCGAATCCTTCATAAATTATCCGGGCTAACGCGAAGTTCATGACGAAACTAAGCAAATCCACCGGGCAAACGGTAATGCAGAATGACAACATTCCGCACGTCAACCCGGTGGCGGAATGGTTGCTGGACGAGGGATGGACCGCCACCGACTCGGCAACCCTGATTGAGGGATTGGCCGTTCGACTTGTAGCGCAAGGAGTCCCGTTATCGCGCCTGGTTGTATTCATCCATTCACAGCAACCGCAGGCCATGGCCGTCAGATACACGTGGAGCCGCGACAACGGTTGCGCGGAGAGTCGGTCTGCACTCCACAGCGTCGTGAAAACCGGGACGTTCCGAGCCAGCCCCGTATTCGCGATTATTGAGGGTGCCAAGGCGGTTATTCGGCGGCGGCTCGACATCCCAAAACCCCGCCTGGACTACCCGATTCTGAAGGATCTTCTGGCTGCAGGCGCAACAGACTACGTTGCCATGCCGTTAGTGTTTTCCAGCGGCGAGACCAATGCGATCACGTTCGCCGCCGACCAGCCAGGCGGGTTCACCGATGTCGAGTTGAACAGGGTGAGAGACCTCGTAAGGGTATTGGCGCGGTTGCTGGAGATACACGTCGTTCGCTGTGCTGCGAAAAACATTTTGAATACTTATCTTGGCAAGCATACCGGCGAACGCGTACTCCGCGGTCTTATCAAGCGGGGCGATGGCGAGGATATCCATGCAGTAATTTGGTTTTGCGACCTCCGGGACTCGACGGCAATGGCGGATACAATGCCCCGTGCCGCGTTTCTCGGCGTCCTAAACGATTTCTTCGACTGCATGGCGGGGGCGGTGTTAGATCACGGCGGCGAGGTTTTGCGATTTATCGGGGACGCCACGCTCGCGATTTTTGCCACTGGGACAACATCTAGCGGCATTAACCGAGGATGCTGCGATACTGAGACGGCTTGTCACGCGGCGCTGGCCGCGGCAAAAGACGCCCAGGCGCGTATGGAGACGCTCAACCGTAGTCGTGCCCGAACCGGTGGATCGCCGCTTCGATTTGGACTCGCATTGCACATGGGCGACGTAACTTACGGCAATATCGGCGTGCCCGAGCGGCTCGAGTTCACGGTCATCGGTGCCGCTGCGAATGAGGCGGCGCGGCTGGAAGGCCTTTGTAAGACTCTGGATCAGCCCTTGCTGATTTCGTCTGCGTTCGAGGAATGTTTTCCTGGGGAGCTAATCTCACTTGGTTTCCATTCGTTGCGCGGAGTCAGCGCTCCCGTGGAGATCTTCACCCTGCCAGTGGACGAAGCTTGACGTTGTCTTGACACCGGCATCGATAGGGTTCAGTCGTTGCGGAGGCCGCTTGCGAACAACTAAAGGGTAAGCGTGAATTCCGTCCACCCCGGAGGACACTCATCGGCATCTACATTAAATGTTTGTCCTTCCGGACTCGTACAGGCGAGATCAGGAAATGCGACATTTTCGGGAACGACTGTCCAGCCCGGCGGGCACACTCCATCATAAACTTGATACAGTGTCTCATCCTGGTTACTGCAGCGAACCCAGTTTCCCCCACAAAAGGGAAAGTCGGGGTCGGAAATTCTGCAGTCATTGCCGAATAAATTACCGCTGCCACTAGACGTGCCACCGCCACAACCGGTTGCCACTGATAATCCAATAATGGGAACAAGGATAAGGAGCTTACGGACTGCAAATCCGTACTTGGCAGTAATTTTCATTGCTATGCTACCTCCTTTTTCGTGGGGCGGAAGCATCACCCGACATGGCCGGGCTTTCTGTAACGCACCCACTTCGTTGCCGTGGGAGGCTAGAAGGTGGAGGGCAAGAACAGTCCCCTCAGAAAGCGGAAATCGATCTAGCGAATCGCTGAAGGATTCATTATTTAAGACCCGGAAGCACCACGCAGTGCGAATGGTAAGGCTGAACACTGTTAGGTCTTCACCTTCATAATTACGTTTATATTATTCCAACCAGAAAGTCCTTGATCTTAGTCAAGAAAGACCTCCGGTTTACGCATGATTCGTCCGATTTTCGAGCTTGATCTGCTCAGCCTTGCTTTGGGGTTGTGATTGCAACAACGCGGTTATGTTCAACGCCCGCTTTGGCGGATGTGTCGCAATCGTGCCTGATGACGCGAGCTGGTCGTTTGGCGGCCTTAGCGGTAGGCGATTGACGACTCGTCGCCGTATTTGATGAGCGGCCGCTCAATGGCATCCGTATTTTTCGGCAATACAACTTAGGTCGTGGAAGTCAAAATTGGTGGGTCATGTTCAAAATGGAGCCTCCGACCAGGCCATTGCGGATTGAGGACACCTAGCGATGAACGTTCGTGAGATTGCGGTGCTTTGATGATTCCGGTCAAAGCACAAGATAGAACTCGCGCTTATGCTCGACGGATGAGATCGCTCCACTGTTGCAATGGGCAGGCCTGTCCAATGACCGTCACCATTCCGGTGTACTTGTGATGCTCAAAGAACGGGTCGCAACTCATGAACTCGCCGATCAGGTTCAAGCCGAGATCGGCACAGCCGGAGGTGAATAATGACCAATCGGGGCATCGGCTTCTGGGTGCTACAGGTTCCCGGGTGGCTGTTGCTGCTTTACCTTATTTATGCACAGGCGATCCCAGCGTTTGACTACGATCTCGGTGTCGCGATGGGTACGCAGGAACCGGCCGAGCAAATAACCGACGTTGGTGTTGCTTTTTGGTACGGCTTCGCGTTTGCCGATCTCGTCGTGTACATACCCTTGCTTGCCTTCGGCTTGATCGGTCACGGGCTGCGTAGGAATTGGGGCTGCGTGATGCTGATTGCCGCGCTTGGGATCACTGCGTACTGGCCTGCTGTAAATCTCGCTGCTGTCGTGGTGGCAGATGGCAGCCCAGGTTGGAGTCTTCCCAATGAAACCACCTTCTGGATTGTCCTGCCGTCAA
>JAOTWM010000371.1 GCA_029862885.1 Gammaproteobacteria bacterium | reverse complement strand
ACCATTTGCCTCGCTCGGCATTCCACGTTAGGGCGGGCAGTCCGGGAATTGTGGACACCGATGAGATTGCCGGTCACCCGTACAAACCGATTCTTGGCGAATCTCGTATTCATGCGAGCCAATCCGGCTTTTTAAGCAGACTCACGCTTACGAGCAGATCCAGCAAAATTCTCTATTATTTCCTACGTTCGACCCAACATTTTCAGACGCACTTCAGTTAGAATATTTTATACCTATCAATGGTATTAAGGAGGGATTCGACGTGAAGAAACTAAAAATCGGATTAGTTAGCACTGCGATCGCACTATCGATGATAGCACCCACCGCACATGCCGCCGCGGACCCACTCCTCGGCGAAATCATGTGGGTTCCCTACAATTTTTGCCCCAGAGGCTGGGCTAATGCGGACGGGCAATTGCTAGCCATCTCGGAGCATTCAGCTCTATTCTCACTGCTGGGAACAGTCTATGGCGGTGACGGCAGAACCAGCTTTGGACTTCCTGATCTTCGTGGCAGGACAGCCGTGCATGTTGGAACTGGACCGGGCTTGTCTAGTTATGCACTGGGTCAAAAAGCCGGCCAGGAAAAAGTCACTCTTACGACAACCCAAATGCCAACACATAACCATTCGGTAAATGCCAGCGAAGGCCGTTCCGGTAAAAATGCGAACGGCAGTATTTTAGGAAGTGGCGCTCGCGTCTATGATGCTCCTATTGCGGCGTCTACGCAGCTCGACACTACAGCCATTGCACCGACTGGTAGCAGTCAACCTCATGAAAACAGGCCTCCGTATCTGGTATTGAGGGCATGTATCGCACTGCAAGGTATTTTCCCGTCTGCTAGTTAGAAATATATAAAATCCTTTGTTCCCCTTTCACGGGAGCATTACGGAAAATCGGTCGACGCAAATGCTGCGGGAACGCCGTACAACCTACCTGATTCTCGCGCGAGGCGGATCCCACACAGCGTATAGCCTAGCCGAGTATTCTCCATTATGTGCTGTCGATTCAAATCGACGCTGCAGACACTGGACTAACGTGCCGCCCGGCGAATCTCGTTGAGCGGCGCAAGTAGAAACAGTCGCGCCCGACCATTTAACCGAATGTTGTGCTTCACACTAACCATTTAGGACACCAGATTCTTATGTCTCGCAACGCAATTCAAGAGACCGCTAAATGATCAAAGAGCATTCCTACGCGGCAGCTATAGCGTGAAACGGTTCCCAGAGCGAGGCGGCGTTCGACTACAAATCGTACTCGCGCAATCACTTGGTCGAAATTAACGGCAAGGAATCATTTTGCATGTCGGCAGACCGAGCGTTCCGTGGTGACCAGACTAGACTAAATCAGAGAATTGCCTTCTCGTTGCGCTCGCGACCTGCCATATGCTGAGCTATCTGGCAGTGGCGGCGCTTAAGGGTTTGAAGATAATCGGCTACGAGGATCGACCTACGGGGACGATGATTCAAGAAGATCTTGGTGGACAGTTTTCTGAAGTCATCTTGCGGCCAGAGGTTACGATCGCCGCAGGTGCCGACAGCCAGCTCGCACAGGAACTTCATGAAGCTGCTAACAAATCTTGTTTTATCGCCTCGTCGGTAAATTCTACGGTGAAACACGAGCCGCTTATTGTGGTGTTGGACTGAGCTTGCGGCTGCATCGCAATGTCGAACAAACCTCCCAATATCCTGTTCATTCAGGCCGATCAGCTCAGTGCGTCGAAATTGCCGGCGTATGGCAATACGATTGCCAAAACCCCGCACCTGGACGCGCTCGCGGCGCGAAGCAGTGTGTTCGAATCGGCCTACACGAATTTTCCGCTGTGTGCCCCATCGCGCTTTTCGATGATGTCGGGACGGCTCGCCTCGCGCATTGGTGCGTACGATAACGGGGCGGAGTTCCCGGCCTCTGTCCCGACTATTGCCCACTATCTGCGCCATCTCGGATACCAAACCTGTCTGTCTGGAAAAATGCATTTTGTCGGTGCCGATCAACTGCATGGATTCGAGGAACGCCTGACCGGTGATATCTACCCAGCCGATTTCGGTTGGACCGGGGACTGGACTGAAGTCAGCCAAGCGCACTCCAACGACATGCGCTCATTTGTGGGCGCGGGGCCATGCACCCGCAATGTGCAAATGGACTACGACGAGGAAGTGATACATCGCGCCGAGCGCAAAATCTATGACCTGAAACGCGGCGGCGATGAGCGGCCTTTTTTCCTGCTGGCGTCGTTGACCCACCCGCACGATCCGTATCAGTGCTCATACGAACACTGGGATCGCTATCACCACGATGACATCGACATGCCGCGCGTCGAACGCCCCGCGCTCGACGACAACGATCCGTACAGCCTGAGACTGCTGACCCAATACGGTTTAGATAGCCACGACCTATCGGCGGACAATCTTCGCATTGCGCGGCACGGTTATTACGGTTCGGTCAGTTACCTGGATGATCTCGTCGGCCGATTACTCGATGTGCTACGAAGCGTCGATCTCGCCGACAACACCGTCGTTGTGTTCACTAGCGACCACGGCGACATGCTTGGCGAACGCGGACTTTGGTATAAGAAAACATTCTTTGAAGATTCCGCCCGCGTTCCGCTGTTCATCCATCGGCCGCATCATGGTCAGCACAGCAGAATTACCGAAAACGTTTCCTTGATCGATTTAGCACCGACACTGTTGTCGGTCGCAGGTGGTAACCCGGGTGAACTGGCTGTCGATGCGTTGGACGGCCATGACCTGTGTGATTTGATGGCAGGCAATCACAACACTTGGGCAGACACCGCATACAGTGAAAACCTCGCCGAAGGCGCGATGGCACCGATATTAATGGTGCGCAAGGGATCGTTCAAATACATCGCCAGCGACATCGACCCGCCACAGCTGTTCGACCTGGCCAACGATGCGAACGAATGCAACAACCACGCGGAAGATCCTGCACATCGGGACACGAGAAACTCATTATCCATACTCGCAACCGATTGCTGGAATTCAAAAATACTACATGAGAAAGTTAAAGCCAGCCAACGCCGCCGATTATTTCTCCGCAACGCCCTGGCCCAAGGTTCGCAAACGCCATGGGACTACACACCGCGTGATCAAGCCGCCGACCACTATTTACGTGCGGGCCGTACTTACAATAAATGGGCCTATAACAACATGATCAAACGCGATCATTAACAGGCAGACGAACCCAGGAATCCCACCATGCTACCGCGCCGCCGTTTTCATCCGACCGGTCATCCATCCATCGGCGTTCCACTGCAACACAGCCATGGACTTGCCTGTGGCGAGATGCTGTTCATCGGTGGTCAGGCCGATATCGGTGCCGATGCCAAGGTCAGCCGAGCCAACGATCCGGCAGCGCAAACCCACTGCGCGATGCAGAACATCGAAAAAGTATTGGCCGCATTCGACATCGATCTCGAACACTTGGTGAAAATCAATACGGTTTATGTCGGCACACACGGCGAACACGACCTCGTAAAAATCCCGTCGATTCGCGCCGACTACTACCGCGAGCCGGGCCCCGCATCCACCGGAATTCCTTTCCCGTATCTCGCCTACGAGAATATGTTAATTGAAGTCGATGCGGTGGCAATGGTGTGAGAGTGCTGATTGGCAACAAGAAGTGACAAGATTTGATCGGCTCACTGGGAGCGAAGCGAACCCATCACGACAAACAGTATCCACCGAAACGGCGGTTTTCGACTTCGCCGCTAACTGCCTCATGTCGTTACGCACTATAATTTTCCATGTGTACGCTGCGAATAAAATTCCGTTCTCCAGATATGCTTACCACCGCCTGTGAGTCACCCTGCTAATAGGACCTTCCACATTGCCGTTATGCCGGGCGACGGAATCGGGCCGGAAGTCACGGCTGCTTGTATCGACTTACTCGACATCGTGGAAAGCCACACCGAGGGGCTGCGACTCGAGTATGAAACGCTGGAAGCAGGCGCGGGTCTCTACACACGCACGGGTGAGGCGTTACCGGCAGCAACGCTTGAAAAGGCGAGCGGTGCCGATGCAATCTTGTTAGGTGCGATGGGATTACCTCAGATCCGTGCTATCGACGGACGCGAGATCACACCACAACTCGATATTCGCGAGGCGTTTCAATTGTATGCCGGTGTACGGCCGATTCGTACGTTTCCGGGGCTCAAGCTGCCGCTGGCGGACGGCCGTGCCAAGGATCTCGACGTGGTGCTTATTCGCGAGTCAACGGAAGGACTGTTTGCGGGCCGCAACAACAGCTCGATTGAGAATGACGATCGCGCATTCGGCACGATGGAGATTACGCGTTCAGCATCGGAGCGCTTATTCGACTTTGCTTTTAATTTAGCTCGTAGCCGCAACAAGAACGGCCGACCGGGACGCGTTACCTGTGTAGATAAAGCCAATGTATTACAACCCTTCTATTTCTTTCGGCAGATTTTCGATGAACGCGCGGCGCGCTTTCCCGATATCGCCGCCGACCACTGCTACGTAGACGCCATGGCGCTGAATTTGGTGCGCCAACCTTGGGACTATGACGTGCTCGTTACGGAAAATTTGTTCGGCGATATCCTCTCCGACTTAGGAGCGGGGCTCATGGGTGGCATGGGCATGGCGCCCTCGGCCGACATCGGCGATGAACATGCGGTATTCCAACCTTGTCATGGCAGCGCGCCCGACATTGCGGGTTCCGGCAAGGCGAACCCTACGGCTATGGCCCTCTCGGCCGCGATGATGCTGGATTGGCTCGGCGAGCGGCACGGCAATGCAGCAGCGATTCGGGCCGGCCAGCGGCTACGTGGAGCCATCGAGCAAGCCTTTGCCGCTGGCAACTTGCTTCCGTTCGAGCTGGACGGCACCGACGGAACCGCACAGATCAGTGCCGCCATCCACCGCGCGCTAATCCCCAATTAGGCAATGAATACGGCGTGAGCATTCAGCCTGCCATATTCATCCTGCTCGGTCTCATAATGATATCCAACGTGCTCGCGTCACCAATCAAATCGGACGAAGAGATCGTGTTTTTTCCGACCGCGGCGCGACTGAGTGCAGACGGTCTCCACTGGATCGTGCCGATCCATGCGTGGGTGTTTGAGCCGGAGGACGATTCGCTGTGGCGGCGGGCGACGCTCAGTACCTTCGCCGCCGCATTAGAACTCGATGAGGGCGCCGCCGACAACGAGATATTTCGAGAACGCGCGCGTTGGTTCCTGGTCGATAATGAAGGAAGCAAGACGTTCGCGCTCACAATCTGGAAAGAACGGGCCTTGGGGCCGAGCGGAGACAACGGGCACCTCG
>JAOTWM010000368.1 GCA_029862885.1 Gammaproteobacteria bacterium | reverse complement strand
GTGTGGATCCCAGAGCAACGCCGCCCGGCACGCTCTGGCCTTCAACAACAGTGCCATATTCGGGAACATCTGCCAGGACAGGCAGCGTGAATAGCAAGCCCATCGCCCCAATGAATAGGGCCGCTATTGTTTTTTTCATCATGATTTTCTCCTCGGACACATAACTCAGTACGCATGTGCACGATATCTATTGAGCACAGATAAAACACTATCATATGAAGATCACGAGTCTGTCACGGCAGAATCACCGTATCGTCACGATTTCTTGCTGAATTCCGCCGCCGCTGCAAAACAAAAGGGACCATGTCACAGGCACAGATCGAGGCTCGCACTTCATGCCAAAGTTTGATGGCGAAGTGGCGGTCGCGTTCATTCATGGCGATCCGTGACGACCTGTCCTTTGCCGCCAGTCACCATGTCTGCTTTACCCCCAAAAGCCGCCGTTGGGTTAAACTAGGCCTGAAGGGCAAGAAATGACCCCATTGCGGCCGGTCGGATTAATGGACGGGGGACATGGCCAAGGCTGTTGAACGCAATTATTTGGAGAGAGACCTTGCGAAATGGTTGCTCGCAGCTATCGAGACCCACTCGCCATATGAGCAGATTCAATCGACGTTAGTCTCCAAGTTCGGATTGCCAGAGGACGAAGCTCACATCGCCCGGGAAAGAGCTTATGACGGTATCCTGGGTGCGATTTCCCCAAGTCGAAAGAACATGCCAGACTCGAAAACCGATCCAATCGGACACACGATATTCAACTTAGTCTGGAGTACTTTCAATCAAAACAGCTTCTTTGACAGGCGGCGCACTCCAAATCGGAAATGGCTCGACTGGAAAGAACAGCAAACGTACCAAAGGCCAGATTGACTTTGTGAATGACCGCTACTGACCCGAAGCGGATATCATCGGAGTGTATGCTTGGCCTTTAGCTGCCAGGAGTAATCCAATGAATAAAACGTTTTCAAACTTTGGCGTTGCGATCATGTTGCTGATGGGCGCAATGGCGCCGGAGACTCGTATATCGGCTCAATCCTTCGAGTTTGTTGCATTGGGCGACACGGCCTACTGCCCGGAAGTGGACGTCCCCAAATACGAACGCCTGATCGACAAGATTAACGCGGCGAGCCCTGCGTTCAGCATTCACGTCGGCGATATCGGGAAGCCTACGACAGGCGCTTGCAGCGAGGAAGTCCGGCAGACGGTGTATAGGCAATTCAATCAATTCAAACATCCTCTGATCTACACGCCAGGTGACAATGAATGGACCGATTGTGTCTACAATCTCAAGCCGCTGGCGCAACTCGAGAGATTGCGGACTCTGTACTTCAGCAAGCCCAAGAGTCTTGGCAGAGAAACGATCCCGTTAGTCCGTCAAAGCGACGAGTCTGGGTTTGACGAATTTGTCGAGAACCTGAGATGGGAATGGAATGACGTTTTGTTCGCGACCGTTCATGTCGTCGGCTCCCATAACGGTTTGGATCCGGGCGTATCCGGGGCAAAAGTCCCCGCATCCAATGAGGCTTTGGCAGAGTATCAGAGAAGGAATGACGCCAATATTGCTTGGATAGAACGGTCCTTTAACGTTGCCAAAGAACATGGATCAAAGGCTGTGGTTGTCGTTTTTCACGCGAATATCTATCAGCCGGAAGTTGAGAACTCACCGGGCTTCCGGGGCATCAAGCAAGCGTTGGCGGAACAGACGGAATCCTACGGAGGTCAAGTGCTGTTTGTTAACGGGGACAGTCATAAATTCTTAGTCGATAAGCCTTTGGTATCAAGTCATGGTCCGGGCGGCACTCAGACCCACATGAACGTCACGCGATTGGTCGTTTTTGGTGAACCGAACATTCGGGCTGTCAAGGTAACTGTGGATACCAATACACCTTGGGTATTTGGCTTTCAGCCGTTATTCGAGGCCGGAGAGAGGCGCAGCGTGGAAGAGCAAGAGCATTGCACGGGGCCTTAGCCGATGATTTCGACCAGACTCGTCGACAATACGGGCCCGGAGATCAGTCGACGCATGTCTGCTCCAATAACGATCCATTGCGGCCCCTCGTACAATCGTGAACTTGAGACTTGATGGGCGACACAGCCCACCATGTCGCCGCGCTACAGAAGAAATAGCGACGCTTATTCGATCTTGGACCACAGGTAAGCCTGCTCATCCACGACCGCTTTGCCCTCGAAAGCAGCCGCCCAAGGAGTAAGATGCTGAACGACTGCTGCTGACCCTTTGGAGACACTCGAAAAATGCTGTTTGATCTCCAGCCCAATTTGAAGAGCAAACTGGTCGAGCTCAAGCCGCTACGAGCAGACGACTATCATGACCTGTACGCTGTTGCTGCAGATCCACTCGTCTGGGAACAACACCCGGTCAACGACCGCTACAAGGAACAAGTTTTCAAGGCGTTCTTTCGCGAGGCTCTTGATTCTGGGGGGACGCTAATCGCGGTCGATACTAGTAACAACGAGGTCATTGGGTCATCGCGATATCACGGATATAACAGTGAAAGAAGCGAGGTCGAAATTGGTTGGACGTTCTTGTCCAGGTCCCACTGGGGAGGGGTCTATAACGGCGAAATAAAACAGCTCATGCTGCGACACGCCTTCAAATCTGTAAACAGCGTCATCTTTCTCATAGGTCCTGAGAATTTGCGCTCGCAACGGGCCGTAGAGAAAATTGGTGCCACTCGTATCGGACAAAGGCCCGATGGCGCTGGTCGAAACAGTTTTGTATACGAAATCACCAATTCCTCTTTTTCCCACGAAACTTGATCGACTGCTCATTGAGCATCCTGTCTTCCGCTCTTGGCTGTACCCTGCCGAATGGAGCTGTTGCAAGCGAACGGTGGCTATTGGCCGTTCTGAGACGGTCGCTAGGAAGCAGATCGAGCGGCTCCTAAGCAGCGCATAGCAGTCGGTCGAATGAACTGTTGTAAAATATCGGCTTGTGACCCTTAACGGACATTTCGGTTCGGGATCCTCCATATGACGGAAGATGATCTGAAAAGCTTGTATCGTCATCACAATGCCACAATCGGATTATTCGTCGCATTTTGGCTTTTTTTTCTGGTTGTAATTCTTCTAATCGAGTTCTTTTCGCTTTCCAAAATCACCCAAGACAATCTAATGGGCACCGTATTTGGCGCTGCAATCGTATTGTGCTTGTTGCAGTTCAAGAAACGCTGTCCCGATTGCGGAGCTAACCTGGGTTTGCAGAGACGACTAGGCATTCCGAGGAAATGTGCTAAGTGCGGCGCACTTCTGCGAAAAGACCCGAAGATGGACGGCGGTTAGCGGAAATTGGAGAAGGTCACACCATCAGACATTCATCACCATAAAATCACCGGATGCTCACTACTTATACGCGTGTTGACACTATTCTCTAACCGTCCAATGCAGGCATTTCCAAGCATTTGCCCGACTAACAGAAACAGGAAGAGGGAGTAAGATCATGAATCGCAATCAGCGATGGATCATCTTGGCAGCCATGACGTTAGTCTTTGCCGCCGGCTGCGGCGGCACCAAGGTCCTGAAAGAACCGCAGCCGATGATTACCACTCAGCCGCTCGCTGCCGCATCGGATCAGCGAGTCATCGCAACGCTCGACTGGGTCATCGTCCGTGATGGCCCCGGAACCTGGGCAAAGAATGCGGACTGGGATGAGTACCTGCTGAGAATAAGCAACCCATCAGACCAGCCGATACAGGTAACCAGTATGACCGTTATTGACTCACTCAATACGCGTGTCGAGCCGCAGCCGGGGCGTAAACAACTTGTTAAGGGCAGCAAGCAGTCTGCCCGACGTTACAAGAAATCCGGAATAAAGGTAAAGGCGGGCCGAGGCGCAGGAACAATGCTAGTCGCTGGCGCTGCGGTGACTGCGGTTGGTTATGGCGCAGCGGCCGTTTCGGTCGTCGGAGCCGGATACGGTACTGCGGCCGGAGGAGCCGGAGCAGCTGCGGGTGGCCTGTTGTTGCTGGGCCCGGCGCTTGCCGTGGGTGGCATTGTGCGTGGCGTGCGCAACAGTGCCGTCAACAATCAAATCGAGCAGCGACAGAAGATATTGCCGCTAGAAGTACCTGCTAGCGGGGAGATAGCTCTCGACGTATTCTTCCCTCTCGCGCCATCACCCGGAGCGGTCGAATTAGCGTACTCAGATACCAGTGGCGAACATATCATCGTTATTGACACCAGTGCAGCGCTGAACGGCTTACACATAGATGCGCAACATGAGTAGGACCACCAAATAGGTTTTTATCGGGCACGTAGCATCGGCGGACGGCGGTAAGGAGAGCGGCAGCAATATGGAATTTCACGGATCCCTGCAAGTAATCGCCGAGATCGGTATAGGCCTTGCAGGTTTTAGCGGTCTGATCGTCGCGCTTAGGAAAAACGCGGGGCCACTTACCGCAGTCCAGAAGTACCGACTTCAAATACTCCTATCACTTGCGTTTGGCGCAATGTTTCTTTCATTGCTGCCTGAGTTACTTTTTTCGTTCGGTTCTGATCCCCAAGATGTATGGCGATTGTCCAGCGCCTGTTTGTCGATATATTCCATCCTATTCTTAATTTGGTGGATAAGAGAGTCTCTTTACATCAAGGACGCGAATCCCGAATTGTTCAACTGGTTTGCGTACTCCAGAATGGTAGCCGGACATGTCGTGATAATCTTGATGCAGCTTTCGTCTGTCTTTTCGATTTTTGATTTCGCCGATGATGCCTCGTATGTTGTGGCACTAATTTGGTATTTATTGCATTCAGCGCAGCAGTTCACTCGCATGTTATTTGTTCAACCAACAATGTCCGATAGTTCGAGTGATTGAATGTCTGCTTGTGGCCGTTAGCCGCCCTTCAAATCCGGTTGATTCTGAGAAATTGAACGTCCGCTTTTGATGAAAGCAGTCATTCAAATTTGGCGCTGGAAACGTCGCCAATCATTCGCCTGGTGAGCGTCTGCTATACGCCCGAAAGCAGCCGTTTGGGTGATAGACTGCTGAGAGGCTGCTACTGACCCCAAAGCGGTCAATCAACGTTTAGATTGGGGGGCGAGATGAAAAGTCCAAAGATATCTCTTAACGTCACAACGCGAGTCGCGCAGATTATTCTAAACATTCTGTTGGCTATTCCATCCATCGGAATCGGTGCGATGACGCTGATAAGCCCGGATGTCCCTGCCGGTGTCCATGGGACTTAAGGGGCTGCCGGGCGTAGCACGCCTTCGCCGGAGGCATGCCCCGAGGAAGAACCCGTTACCCGGGAGCGCCAGCTTCCTTTAGAGGCAGGCCTCGAAAACCCGGCAGACATTGCCACCTGCGATCTTGCCGCACTCCTCAGGAGTGAAACCCTGTTTCAGCAT
>JAOTWM010000367.1 GCA_029862885.1 Gammaproteobacteria bacterium | reverse complement strand
CTGCCCGCCCCCCCCCCCCCCCCCCCCCGCGCGGCGAAAGCTCCGGAGTATTTTCTTAGGTGGAGCGGCTTAAGCGCGAACCGCGAAAAACATGTTCACGTTACTTTTAATGTCGAGCTGCTCACACCTGGCGAACCCAGCTTGCTGCACCAGCGCTGCGAGTTTACCGGGCCCCATACAGGTGCCGAGCCCCGGTCCGCCGGCGGCGAGGGACTGGGTCATGCAATGGAACACGCTGAATCCGTAGAACATCGCGCCGATCGGGTGGCAGTTGTCTTCGAGGCGGTCCGAGGCTTTCGGTTCAACGACGAACATCGTGCCGTCGGGGTTGAGTCGTTTGCGCAGATCGCTCAGTAACGTTTGCGGGTCGGCGAAATCGTGCACACAATCACAGGCAGTGATGAGGTCGAACGTCTCACCCGCGGGTAAGTTCTCCAGCGGTTCTGCAATAAAACGCACGCGGTCGGTAAGGCCTTGTTCGGCCGCGTTGATGCTTGCTTGGTCGATCGAGGCTTGGTCGAGGTCTATACCGACGAACTGCGAATTCGGGTATGCGGTGGCCAATGCGAGGGTGGCATAGCCGACGCCGCAACCGATGTCGAGCCCAGCGGCGCCGGCTTCCAGCGCCGCGGTGACCTCGGGTAAGGCTTTGAGCCAGTAATCCACTAAGCGATGCTGGTAATTGCCGCGATTGATCAAGTCCAGCGCGTAAATGCCGTCGTCGCCAAATTCCTCAAAGTGGATGCCGCCGCCAGCGACGAATGCTTCGGCCACTTTGGGCGCTACGGCCAACAGTGCGGGTGCCATGTGGAACATTCCTCCCGCGAAGTGGTCGGTACCTTCGGAGGCGAGTAGATACGCGTGTTCGTCGGGAAATTCAAATGTGAGCGCGGCCGGGTCGTAAATGAGGTAATGCGCGGCGGCCATGCCATTTAGCCACTCTTCCACATACCGCGGTTCGAGTTGCGATGCGTCTACGACTTGTGCGACGCTCATTGGACCGCGTTGCGCCATAGCTGCAAACAACCCGGTTCGGATGCCGACGTAGACCAACCCGGCGCTCATCGCCCCGGCCATGTCGTTAAAGCACCGGTCCACGAACGCTTTAATTTTTGCTTTGTCCATAGTCATATCGAATCTTTATCACGAAAGAGAATGCAGCATATTATACGAGACGCCCGTCACCAGAGATGAATCCCGATGGTTGAATCACTGATTGAATCCGAAGCCTGGATCCGCCTCGGATTTTTTACAGGAATTTTTACTGCGATGGCGATCTGGGAAATTGTGGCGCCGCGGAGGCCACGGCCCATCGGTCGTCGTGCGCGTTGGCCTGGAAACATTCTCGTCGTAGTGGTCAACACGGCAGTAGTGCGCATTGTATTGCCCGCTTCGGCCGTATCGGTGGCAATCGCGGTCGAAGCGAGCGGTTGGGGCCTATTAAATCTGGTGACGCTACCGCTGTGGCTCGCTGCGTTGATTTCTGTGTTGGTTCTCGATCTTGCAATTTATACCCAACACGTCGTGTTTCATTATGTGCCGGTGCTATGGCGATTGCATCGCATGCATCATGCCGATATCGATATCGATGTCACCACCGGCGCGCGTTTTCATCCCATCGAGATCGTATTGTCGATGTGCATCAAGTTTGCATTGATTGTGATTCTTGGAGCCCCCGCGGCGGGCGTGCTGGTCTTTGAGATCATCCTTAACGCGACATCGATGTTCAATCACAGCAACGTGCGGATTGCCACGCGCATTGATCGATGGCTGCGTTGCATCGTCGTTACTCCGGACATGCATCGCGTGCATCATTCGATCGTTGGCCTTGAAACCAATAGCAACTTCGGTTTCAATCTGCCGTGGTGGGATCGGTTATTTTCGACCTATCGGGCACAACCTGCGGCTGGCCATCAAGCAATGATCATCGGCATCGATCAATTCCGCGATCCACAGGAGTTGCGCATCGACCGCATGTTGTTACAGCCGTTACGTCCCGGATCGCCGTCTCGGTAATGACGTCGTAGGCCGGCTAGAGGCGAAGCCGAAAGCCGGCGGTTGAGTTGCCCGTTATCCCGATATCAAAGCCGGATTTCGCTGCCGCTCTATCGGGCCTACGTTGTGGTGTTCGCTGCTTGTGTCGTAACGTCATTGACCGTGCGGCTGATGATGCCGACAATTTCATCGATGTGGCTATCATCGATGATGAACGGTGGCGCCAACAGAATATGGTTGCCACGCTGCCCGTCGATAGTTCCGCCCATCGGGTAACACATAAGACCGGATTCCATTGCCGTACGCTTGATTGAGCGATGCAGCGCGAGGGACGGTGCGAACGGCGTTTTGCTTTCCCTGTCGTTGACGAGTTCTAAGCCGACAAAAAGTCCTCGCCCGCGAATGTCACCGACATACGGATGTTGGCCGAGCGCGCCGTACAGTTCTTCGCTGAGGCGACTTCCCATACGTTCGACATTTTCCAAAAGATCAGCATCGCGCACGACATTTTGTACGGCCAGCGCGGCAGCGCAAGCCGTGGGGTGGGCCATATAGGTGTGGCCGTGTTGGAAGAATCCACTGCCGTCGCATACGGTTTGATAAATTGTATCCGACACGAGCATCGCGCCGATGGGTTGGTAGCCGGCGCCAAGGCCTTTTGCAATCACAATAAGATCGGCGCTGATGCCCTCTTGCTCGCAGGCAAACATTGTTCCCGTTCGGCCCATGCCGCACATGACTTCGTCGAGGATTAACAATATGCCGTAGCGGTCGCATATCTCGCGGATGCGTTGAAAGTAACCGGGTACGGCCGGCACCGCACCGAGGGTCGCTCCCACCACCGGCTCCGCAATAAACCCGATGACGGTCTCGGCGCCGAGCGTCCGGATCGTGTGTTCCAACTCATTCGCAACCCGGAGCCCGTATTGTTCCTCTGTTTCGTCGTCAAGCCGGTCGCGGTAGGCGTAGCACGGTGAAATGTGGTGCGTTTCGACAAGCAGCGGCCGGAACGGTTCGCGCCGCCAGGCGTTGCCGCCCACCGCCAAAGCCCCGAGCGTATTGCCGTGGTAGCTCTGGCGCCGCGCGATGAAATGCCGCCGCTCGGGCTGATCGAGTTCGACAAAATACTGCCGGGCCAGCTTCAGCGCCGCTTCCACTCCTTCCGACCCGCCACTTACGTAGTAGACGCGATCGATACCGTTGGGTGCCGCTTCCACCAAAAGGTCGGCGAGTTGCTCGGCGGCATCCGTCGTAAAAAACGCGGAATGGGCATAAGCCACACGGTCGATCTGTTGTTTAATAGCATCGACGACTACCGGATGATTATGGCCCAGACAGGATACCGCGGCCCCACCCGACGCATCGAGGTACCGTTTTCCGGTGTTGTCGATAACATAGGCGCCATCGCCAGCCACCGCGTACGGTAGCGAGTCTTGCGGTTGGCGATGAAAAATATGGCTCATAACGATGTCTGGGTTGAGTGAGCGTCGTGGGCCGACGCTGCCATTGAGGCCGGTAGCGCACCATATAGCGAGTGAGCGATGAATGGCAAATTCCGATTAACCGGCCTGGATATCGCAGACCGGGTACAGCGTAAATGGCTTGGGCGGACTGTGCCCCGTATGTTAGCGGTCGTTGACGGCCACGAGCGACGGCAGTTATGGCCCGAACCCTTCGTGAAAAATTCGGGTTTGGTGTGGTCTATCGCGAGAATAGTGACGGCGGCGGGGAGTACCGTAACTATTTGATTGTAAGGGCGTTATGGGGTGCTGGGCTTATCGGGATGCGGCACCGCCACACCCAATTGATCGATTAACGCTTCGCGCCGCTTGAGTGCCTGCACGGAATGTTGGCCCAGCGTCCGAGCGACGAGGGCCATGAGACCCTCTGCAAATATCAGACACGCGGCGGTGCTATTGCCGAAGAATACGCCGCCCGTAGGGGTCAAAAATACCTGCTCGGCGTATTTCGCGAATGGCGATGCGTACGAGTCTGTCAGCGCGATGATGCGCATGCCGTGGGCAGCCGCGATTTCACAGGCATCGACCGTAGCACGTGTGTAGGGGGTAGACCCAAGTACGATTAACACATCTCCGGCCTCGAGTTGTGCGAGCGCATGGGCCACACCGTGGCCGGGATCGCCCAGCAGTGCCACATCGTTGCGGATCATGCCCAGTGTGTACGCGATTCCGCATGCGATCGAATGGAATTGACGCAGTCCATGCACGCGAATGGCCCGGCCCTGTGCAATCATGCGTACAGTGCCTTCAAGTTTGCCCGAGTCGATACTGTCTATCATCGCGGCGATATTGGTACTTTCGTCCTGCGCGATCTTGCTTAACAGTGCAATGCTTTCGCTGTCCGTGACGTCGTTTCGCAGCAGCTCACCGGCGCGCCGGCTATAGAAGTCGGACCCGCTGGTGATATGTCGGCGAAATACGCCTTGAAATTCTCCAAAGCCTTGGTATCCGAGTCGTTTGGCGAGACGGGTCAAGGTCGAGGCGTTTACTTCGAGCGCGGTGGCGAGCTCAGAGATCGAGAGGACAGCAGCCCTACGTGGCGCATCGACAAGGCCGGCCAGCGTATGAAACGAACGGGTGCCGAGTCGCAGCGGTCCCACGCCGGATTGAACTTCGGTCAATAGCGCGCGCAATTCATCGAGGTTTTCCGGGGCTTCACTGCGCGTCGATTTTTTCGGAATTCGCATCGTGGTATTCAGTTGCGCGGCCAATTTCTGCTTGATAGAGTACTATACGCAATTGTAGCGCGCATTCGTGTGCGGGGTCGGTTGTGCTACGATGAAAGACCATGGGCCGGAATAGGGACTCAGTCGGCCAGGCTGATCCGTTTCTCGGTCGCTTATTTATGTACCGAAGAAGAAACTGGAGGGCAGTCTTCATGCAATCAAAGAATAGAATTAGCGCCGCAATTATCGCGGCTACGTTTGTAGTTGGAATCACTTCATCCACGACATTGCCAGCGGCCGAGCAATCGTTCATCACTATCGGCACCGGTGGCGTTACCGGGGTGTATTATCCCACGGGCGGCTCCATTTGCCGGTTGGTGAACAAAGGCCGTAAGGAACACGGGGTACGGTGCTCGGTCGAGTCTACCGGAGGGTCGGTGTATAACATTAACACCATCCGCGCGGGCGAACTCGACATGGGGGTCGCACAATCGGATTGGCAATATCATGCCTACAACGGTACCGGTAAAGAGTCATTTATAGAAGCCGGGCCGTTTAAGGAGCTACGTGCCGTATTCTCAGTGCACCCGGAACCGGTCAGTATCGTCGCGCGCAAAGACTCCGGCATCAATCACGTGAGCGACCTGGTTGGTAAGCGCGTCAATATCGGTAATCCGGGTTCCGGTACCGAGGCAACCTGGAA
>JAOTWM010000366.1 GCA_029862885.1 Gammaproteobacteria bacterium | reverse complement strand
TTTTACAACTGGAAAAAGAAGTATGGGGGGCTCGGTGTTTCAGAAGTACGACGACTGAAGCAACTGGAGGAGGAAAACTCCCGGTTGAAACGCATGGTGGCGGATCTGAGTTTGGATAAACAAATGCTGCAGGAAGTTTTGCAAAAATAGCTCTAAAGCCAGCCAAACGCCGAGAACTCTTTGATTTCCTGCGAGATAGTTACCGAATCGCTATCCGTCGAGCCTGCCGGGCTGTTATGTTATCGGAATCGGTTTATCGTTATCGATCAAAGCGAAATCCTGATACGGCGCTACGTCAACGCATCAAGGAAATTGCAGCCTCACGCATGCGCTACGGCTATTAACGAATTCATGTATTACTTCGGCGTGAAGGCTGGCTGGTCAATCACAAGAAGGTGCACCGTACCTACAAAGAAGAGGGGCTCAATATGAGAAGCAAGCGTCCCCGCCGCCGTTCGCGACTGCTCATCGGATGGAGCGCCCCGATCTCAGCACAATCGATCAGTGCTGGAGCATGGATTTTGTAGCGGATAATCTGTTTGATGGCACGCGAATTCGCTCGTTAACTGTAGTGGATAATTTTAGTTGGGAATGCCTGCTGATTCATGTAGATCGAAGTATCCGAGGTGAACATGTTGTGGACTTAATGCAATACATGCAAACGTACCACGATCGCTGTCCTGACCGTATTCAGGTGGACAATGGCAGCGAATTCATTTCAAAGGCACAGGACAAATGGGCGTATGAAAATAAGGTAACACTAGACTTCTCACGCCCAGGAAAACCAGCAGATAATCCGTTTATCGAATCGTTTAACGGTAGTTTTCGAGACGAGTGTTTGAACAGTCATTGGTTCTTGTCGTTGGACGATGCGCGTGAGAAGATTGAAACTTGGCGAGAGGAATACAACACTTTTCGTCCTCATTCATCACTGAAAGATTTAACGCCGGTCGAATATCGAGATCGGCATCTTGAAGCCGGAAATCTCAACTTTTGAGAACGACTGTTTTGGGGAGGCCCTCAATGGGCTGGAAAACTCTAATTATACGTGTAACTAATTTGGGGAGGTTTACAACTGGCACTCGAAATCATCCACCGACTCCCGGAAGGCATCCTCATGCCCTGCGACAAAGTGAGCATGGCTCATTCCCTCGAAGTCCGCATGCCGTTTCTCGACAACGACGTCGTGGCGTTTGCACTGGGGCTTCCTTCACGCTGGAAATTCAGAGATAAGACTGAGAAATACCTCCTGAAACAAATCGCCGTCGCCTTACCTCCGGAAATTGCCCGCCGTAGGAAATTCAGCCTGCGCTACTCGAGCAACGGCAATTTAGTACACACCCTCCGGAATTGGGCCCGAGAGCTGCTGCACGACTCGAAGGAACCGTGCCCCTTCCTCCTGCATGGAAATATCAAACAGGCCCTGCATGCACCCGACGAACCAGGCGCAGACCAGTACGGGTGCTGGATCGCCATCAATCTCCAGTGCTGGTGGAATGCGTACTTCGCAACGCCTTAAACAATGCGTATTGTTTTTGAACGCGATGTACTGGTAGCGCGAACACGCGGCTTACACGGCGGATGAAAATACGGGGAAACTATCTGAGGTTACCGTCAAAAATGGCGGATGGCAGAGAGGAGAGGATAGGATAGGACGTATAAACACCCTGTCTGTCGTTGAGAAACCCTGGTGGCAGTCGGCTTCGGGGCGCCAGTCGCGCTTGTGATCGATCCAATGACGGGATATCGGGACCGCTAGTTGAGGATCTGTCAACATACTCCCATCGGAAGGGCAGAAAAGTCGAGTGTTATCCGTATGTTCTATGAAGCGGGCCGAACCGGATCGTCACGGAGCGCCTGAAGGCGCCGCATCCGTGCGATCAGTGATTGCTCGGTCAGGATCCGTCCAGGGAGACTGCCGGGGTGGGCCCCCGGCGAAGGTCAAAATTGAAAATTGAGGCCAGGCCTTTACATATCACACCAGTAAACTGTAAGGCCCGGCCTCGTAAACTGTCGTGCTTGAACAGGTGAATACAGATGCTCTTGGCCAAGGCCTGATTGCAGCGATAGGTTTCGTTGCTATGATTGTTATGACAACCTTATTTATTTGTGCCACCCGAGTGTGCTACGGCTGCTGTGGAAATCCCAAATGCCTGTAAGATAACGAATATCCCGAAATTCCGGGGACTGTATACTATTTGTATTCCGATGGCTTGCGGCCAGCCCGTTTGGGTGCCAATGCCCTACTGTTTTATTAATTCGAGGTTGTGCACGGACTCCGGTGTGCTTAGAGGCCGTCCGGCTCGATTATGGCGTTGAATTTCGGGGACGGTATACCTGTTACGCAGCAGACCTGATAAATCGCCAGGGGTAAATTAGGTATACTGTCCCCGGAACTGCCTCTGAGGTGACATCTGTTTCAGGCGGTCAGCAATATCACAATCACTTCATTTGTCTTGCGAACTCGAGTAAAGACTCGATTGTAGATTCCAGCCATTCTTCGTGTTTCGTCAGAACCGCTCTCGAACTCCGGAGATCCCTCTTATAATCCGGGAAATGATGTCCATCGTTAATATAGAGACCCTTTTTAACGTTAGCCAAGTAACGCTCAACATTTTCCAGTTCAATAAATATTCCTATGCACGGCATGATTATTTCCTTAAGTTCAGGGTGCCTCTCTCTGTCAAAATCGACCCCTAAGTATTTTACCTGCTCGCCAATCCCGGCTAGAATTTTTTTCTTTTTTTTGAGGCGCTTCTGCAAAAGTTTTATTTCAGTGTCTATGAGTCGGGTGCCATTAATAGTTTTTAGGTTTATATCGTCTAAGTTTTTTTCTTCCTCATGCGTTCCCAATACATATTTATACGTCTGGCAAGTGTCAAGAAGCACGTTTAAATAATAATGCAACGCTTGAATGCGCTCCCCAGTTGTAAACTCTTTTTTTTCCAGGAATTTTTTGTCTAGTTTATCGAGCAACCACCTGGCCAAGACGTCGAGCAGACTCATTGGTTAGCTAACCCCTTCACATTCTAGGTCCGACAATTCAGAATTCTATTCGTGCCCGCCCACTCCGTGCGTGGATTTCCGGAAACAGTATACCTATTCCGGGCCAAAAGTCGGCGGTCATTAAATAGGTATACCGTCCCCGGAATACTCGGCAATAAACTAATTCGACTGTAGGATCAATACAACTTCCGCGAATTGCGCGGTCTGATCCTTGATCCGTCCCTGCTCGACAAATACGGCCAGTTCAGGATAAGAGAGCCCAGAGAGATTGGGGTCGCCCTTGAACAGGATTAACGAAATCAACTGCGGATAGTCGGGATGGGTGACCACGACATGGATATGACGCGCGCCCCATACGCCGGGCGCCTCCGGAATGTACCCGGGCAAAGCGGTTGTCACGCCAAAACTGCCATTGTCCCTGGTGCGCAACCGGGTTCGGTAACGGTCCGAGTGAACCTGGCCTATGCCGTCGGCGTGCCACAGTTCCACCTGGGCGTCGGGCACCGGTGCGCCGCCGGTGGTGAGCACCCGGCCTCGAAGCACTAACCGCTCTCCCGGATCGCCCTCCCGCCACAGGTTTCGAATTTCCGGGGCGCCCGGGACATAATAAATCCCGATATCGGTTTCCTCGGTGGGTGGCAATCGCCCGCCCTCGGCAGCCACCACCAACGCGCTCCACATCCCCGCTATCAACGCCAGTGGAAATATGCCTGGAAAGAATTTACTCCGATTTCGTTTATTGAGATTTAGCACGGGATTAGGTAAGGCTCTTAAGGTGACAATTAGACTGATTGTATCAATGGAGTAAGAAGAAAGGAGGCGGAATGCGGTTCCCCAGGTTAAGCGAGTACTCCGTGAGCGACATTGTCGCTGATTCAAAGTATCCGTTAGACTTGCGGAGCTACAGACTTCCCCCGAAAACAGGGTAAACCGGATATATTCCTGATGATCCTCAGATTTTTTGCTCTCGCTATATTACTTGCGATCCCGGCGTTGGAGGGCGCTTGCGCCGAGGCGGAGCGGATAAAGACCGCTACCATCATTGAAGAGGTATTTCGCCTTGGGCCGATTAAAAGTTTTATGCTGCAGCGCGATGGGGAGCTGCTGATAGAGGCCCATCGCAAGGGCATGCGGGCCGATCGTACGACGAACGTCAAGTCTGTGGCCAAAAGTATTATTTCGCTCCTGGTTGGCATCGCCATCGGCCAGGGGCATCTGCCAGGGGTGCAACAACCCATTGGCGATTATTTCCCGGACTATTTCAAAGGCCGACCCGACCCCGAAAAACAGGCCATCACCATTCAGGATTTGCTCACGATGCGAACGGGTCTGGCATCGACCAGCCGCCGTAATTATGGGCGTTGGGTGCAAAGCGATAACTGGATCGAGTTCGCCCTCGATCAGCCACTCGTCGATCAGCCGGGCGGGGAGATGATATACAGCACCGGGTCCACACATCTGCTGTCGGTCATATTGACCCGGGCCACGGGGATGAGCACGCGCAAGTTTGCCGAACGATACCTTTTCGGTCCTCTCGGTATCACGCTCGGCGGCTGGGACCGAGACCCCCAGGGTTACTACCTGGGGGGTAATAACATGGCGCTGTCACCTTCGGCTCTGCTCAAGATCGGCACGATGGTGATGAACAATGGCGTTTACAACCAGAAACAGATCGTGCCGAGTGCCTGGATTGCCGAGTCGATGCAGATTTATACCCGTAGCCATTTCAATCCCTATGATTACGGCTATCTCTGGTGGCAACGAGAGTTGAACGGCTACACCGTGCAATTTGCCTGGGGAAATGGCGGTCAATACATATTGATGATTCCGGCGCTAAAGACTGTCGTTGCGATCGTCTCTGGCAGCGGGGAGAGTAATGAAAAAAGCAGGGCCAGTCGGCGCAGGCTATTCGAATTTATTGAAAACAGGTTGATCAACTATCTGCAATAAAAATTTAATAAAATTAACAGGGGCAAATTAATAGGGACGAAGGGATTAGGGAATAAGGAGACAGTATACCTATTCAAATGTGTATTAAATTGGAGTGCGAATAAATTGGTATACTGTCCCCCGATTCCCTCCTGGAAACGCCTTAGTCGGCAGCTTCTGGTTTCAGGTATGTGAGTGCGCTCAGCACTTCCAGCGGTAACGGAAATACTATCGTCGTAGCATTCTCACTGGATATATCATTCAGGGTCTGCAAGTAGCGCAACTGCAGGGTCTGCGGATTTTGCGACATGATGTTCGCCGCCTCCAGCAGCTTCTGGGAAGCCTGCAGCTCGCCTTCGGCGTGAATGACCTTGGCACGGCGCTCGCGCTCGGCTTCGGCCTGTTTGGCGATGGCGCGGATCATGCTCTCGTTCAGGTCGATATGCTTGATCTCGACA
>JAOTWM010000032.1 GCA_029862885.1 Gammaproteobacteria bacterium | reverse complement strand
AACGCGCGCAATGATATTCGGTGCGCGGAAAGATAAGCTTGAAATCGCGGCTCGTGCCGACATTGCCTTCAATGGCTTGAAAAAAACTCGGCCAACCCGTGCCGCTATCGAATTTCGCGGCCGAATCGAACAACGGCAATTCACACCCCGCACACACAAAAGTACCGACGCGATGCTCGTCATTCAGCGGACTCGTAAATGGTGGTTCGGTACCCTCTTTCCGCAGTACCCGATACTGTTCCGCAGTAAGCAACTCTCGCCATTCGGCATCGCTGCGCTCAATCGTTTCAATAGCGGTATCCGCCATACTTACTCGCTCCTTCGCGACCAATCGGGAAGACAATAAGGATACGCCACCCACACCCAGTAGCGTTAAGAATATTCGTCTATTCAAGTGCGGCCTCCTACCGTTAGTTCGGCTTAATCGTGTATTCGAAGTCATTAGATACGACCAACAGGCCCGGGTTCCCCGAACATTCACAGGATTAACGTTTGGTAATCTGGTAGTCATGGCGATACGAAAATTACCACGCACTTGGACATTTTCGGTTTGGCCGTCTATCCTAATAAACGAATCTCTGATTTATTCTAGGCGATTTGGTCCAAGACCCCCAGCCTGAGAGCAAAACTCATCGGGTTCAGTGCGCGAACCTGCCCCGATGTCTCTGGCATTGCCGAAATACGAATCGGGTTAAACATTTAAAGAATCACCGCAGACCAATCCCCCACAACCGATCGATCCCATTCTTGCTCGATTCAATCGCCGAGTCACTATCCCGGTCCGCTGTGCGTTTGTGCATCGCAATGGCGATGGCGTTCGCGCCGACGCTGACCACGGCCCACGGTCCCTGGATTTTGGTGGATACGGACAGCGCCACGCTCTCGGTAATGCGCGGCAATGAGGTGATCGAGTCCTACCCCGATCTGGCCATCGGCCGAGGTGGCGTATCCGAGCACCGGACCCGCGGCGACGACAGCACTCCACTGGGGGAGTTCCGTGTGGTCAAAGTTAAGACCGAAAGCAGTTATCACCGCTTTTATCTGTTCGATTTCCCCAACGACGAACACGCCAGTAGAGCCTGGAATGACGGCCGGATCGACCTCGCGACCTACGACACGATCATCGATGCCGTCGAAAACCACCGCCTTCCCCCGCAAAACACGCCGCTTGGCGGGAATTTAGGCATTCACGGCCTAGGCGGCGGTGACCCGGGCATCCATAGCGCGTTTAATTGGACCAACGGCTGCATCGCATTGACGAACGAGCAAATTGATGCATTATCACCCTGGTTACGGGTTGGTACGAAGATAGTTGTGCAGTAGTATTAGCGTCGGCTTATCGTTTCAGCCTTGCTGGTTACTTAAGGAACTTCTGCAAAAGTCATGAACGATCAATTTCCGCTCAAAAAAATCAATCTCTGCGTCGCCTACACGGATGTAGGTGAGAGGCGTGAGCAGGAGCGGAAGCTTTGCAAAACGCAAGCAACGCTACCGCGTCCTTGCCCTTGCTCATTACCTACAGCCCTGTAGGCATTAGCCGGGCTATTACTTCCGTTCCGCGCCTTGATCCTGATCATTGTGGCCCCGCACTTGATTCGGCCAGACTTATGCAGAGGTTCCTTAACTTGTTCATCACTCTGACGGAGGTAAAAAAATGCATTACAAACCCTTAATGGTGGCCGGGCTGCTAGTAGCCGCGGTTACCGCCAGTGGCTGCGCAACAACCAAACAACTCAACGAGGTTCGCAGTCTCGCCGAACAAGCGGGTCTCGATGCCGCCAGTGCGCAGCAATCGGCGAACGACGCGTCGAATCAAGCGGCACAGGCGAACCAAACGGCCGCCCGTGCCGAGCAGAAGGCCGACGAGGCGCTGCGCATTGCTCAGGAGTCGGACGAGAAGATCGAAAGGATGTTCAAGAAAGCGATGCAGAAGTAACCGTCTACTGCTTATTTGTGTCGGCCACTCGCTGCCCTGTCAGGGGTATCGGGATGCCGGTCGGCGCACGACTAAGTTGGATGGCCCGGCGCACATCAATTGTGTAGCCGGGCTGTTCTCTTTCTAGGTCAAGAATTGCCCGCGCCAGCGGCGTGAGATTCTCGGGCTCCGTGCGCGGCGCGTCGCCGAACGGCGGATGCGCTTCTAAATACAATTCACCAAAATGCCAACCGACCTTATAGGGCTGGTGCACGATTCGCACCGTTACATCTACCGCCACGCGCGCGAATAACGCCGCGATATCACTTGGGTAAAGCCGCACACAACCGTGCGTGACCCGCATACCAATTCCGTTAGGGCGGTTCGTGCCGTGGATCAAATAGCCCGGTAAGCCAAGCCGCAATGCGAATTTCCCAAGCGGATTTTCAGGGCCCGGCGGGACCACCGCGGGCAGATAGTCACCCTCCGCCGCATGCTCGGCGCGAATCGATTCGGGTGGGCGCCACGACGGATTGGCCTTCTTGGCGACGATCCGAGTCAATCCCAGCGGTGTCTCCCAGTCGCCACGGCCGATGCTCAGAGGATAGGTGATGACCTCCCGGGTTCCATCAGCTGCCGGTTCTGGATAATAGTACAGGCGCATCTCCGGCACGTTCAAGACAATACCTTCGCGCGGTCCGCTTGGCAGTATGTAACGAGTCGGTAATATGATCTGCGCACCTTCACCGGGCAACCACGGGTCCACTCCGGGATTCGCAAGCACGAGCTCGTCGAAGCCAAGCCGGTAGCGGAGCGCGATATCCGATAGCGTATCGGTGGCCGCCGCGGTCATGACCTGAGTTCGGCCGATGACCGATTGATCGATGGGCGGCAAAATATACGTGGCGGCGTGCGCGCTGGCGGGCAACAGCAGTGATAACGCGCCACACACGGCGCGGTGCCCAATCAATCTTATTCCAATTCGCAAGATTGCTGACATAACGAGTTAATAGTAGCGTGGAACTCGTGGACTTTACAGGAAATCTGGGCTAGCGGTCCTTTGTGTCGGCGTTACGGCGTGCTTTCATCAGTTCGTCGAGACCCGCGAGCGGCTTATGTGTGGAAACGCCGCGCTTTGACTTGTCCAGGATCGGGTCGAACCCCTTAACCTGGTCGACAAAACGGCGGTGTTCATTATCGTGGCAATAAAGGCATAAATTCTCCCAGTTACTGCCATCGGGCGGATTGTGATCGTGATCGTGGTCTTTGTGATGCACCGTCAATTCATGTAGATTTTCGCGGCTAAATTCCCGCCCGCAGCGGCCGCATACCCAGGGATGGAGTCGCAATGATTGTTCGCGGTACCCTTGATGGCGCGTAAGTCGGGAGCGTTGCGCCTCCGCCACGGTACGCTCCAGGCGCTCGGTATCGACTTGTTGATTCTGTTTACGGCGTTTCATAGGGCAGTCGCCGATTCAACACGGCCCTCGACCAGGGCAATGTAGACGAAATAATTTGTAGCCAGTGCTTGGGCGAATCGCAAAAGCATACAGCATGGCGGCGCCAATGTCTTTGGCGCATTGCACGTCCCTGTAACGCAACCTAATTCATCCCCGACTTTACTGGATTCGGATACTGCGACTCCCGCCAAGATCTCGATCCCATCAGTTTTCCGGACGCACCGGTTTTGACCTCACCACTCACGCCAATCCGCCACGTAAGTTATTGCCAATTCGATTGAGTGCGCACTATGCCCTGGCCAAGTTCCGAAACGTCACAAATGCGGGTCATGGACCAAGCGTCTGCTCAAGATTCGAGTCGGTTATCCCCCATATCGAAGATCTCGGCCTCCATGCCATTTGCCCAACTCGGATTCAACCGATCGGCGCTTTTCGGCTTCGATTCGAACCGATCTACGCCCGATCTCCCCGACCGAGTATCGCAATTACCGAGCCCTCCACGAATTATGCGGGCGAACCCACAACGCGGCGTCGACTGCCGTTACAATGCCGAGTACACGAACCGACGCTATTACCACCGACAGCACCAAATACCAATCCACAGCCCTCGCCGCGGCCGATGAGCAAAC
Source organism: Gammaproteobacteria bacterium (assembly GCA_029862885.1). Taxonomy (GTDB): domain Bacteria; phylum Pseudomonadota; class Gammaproteobacteria; order Arenicellales; family JAOTWM01; genus JAOTWM01. Next base: position 18,420 of record JAOTWM010000032.1, on the reverse strand, counting down.
AACTGACCGTATACGTCCGTGAAGACTGTCATCTTTGCGCGGATATGATCGACACGCTCGCTGAATTTCAACAATCGCTGAATTTTACGTTTGTAGTAAGAGATATCGATTGCGACCCTCGACTGAGGGCAAAATATCACGCCCTGGTGCCGGTGTTGACACTCGACGACGAAGAGATCTGCCACTATTTCCTGGACGCCGTAGCATTGCGTAACGCGCTGTCATGATCCGACCCACCACATAGACCCGGCGGAAATTATGCCCTTGCCCTCCGCCGCCGTCTTACTCGGGCTGCTCGCTGCCCTGGGCTTTGGCGCTTCGTCGATTACTGCAAAACGCGGGCTGGCATATGTGAACCCACATACCGGCACACTGATTTCGCTATCGACAACGGTTGCACTGTATTTACTCTGTGCGCCGTGGTGGATGCATGGCAGGGACTGGTTTACGCCTGGCTTCTGGATATTCGTCATCAACGGCCTGATGCATCCTATGCTATCGATGTACTTCGCGTTCGAGGCGACATCGCGAACCGGGGCAACGGTCGCCGCAACGCTGTCGTCCACGACTCCGTTATTCGCTACCGCCACAGCGATTGTATTTCTCGGCGAATCTCCGTCTACAGCGGTCGTCATTGGCACACTCGCCACGGTTGGCGGCATCGCGGTATTGTCCTGGAGTCCGGCGGGCATCTCAAGGCTCATGCTCGCCGCGTTACTGTTCGCAACGGGCGCGGCCATAATCCGCGGCCTCAACCACACCGTCGGTAAGTTCGGGCTTGAGCTATTACCCAACGTATTCATGGCGAGTTTCGTATCGTTCTTTACCGCGCTATGTGGCACCCTGATCCTATACCGAGTGCGGTTTGGGGATTTTCCGACCCGAGTTGGCGGCCGCGGATTAGCGTATTTCGTGATTACGGGCGCACTGATCGCGGCGGCCATTCTGTGTATGTACGGGGCACTGGCGCGCGGCGAGGTGGTCGCAGTATCACCGCTGATTGCAAGCTACCCTCTGTTTACGTTTTTAATTGCCGTATCATTGGGGCAAGACGTGTTGACCCGGCGATTGCTGGCCGGAGTTATCGCCGTCGTCGGTGGTGTAATTATTATAAGCGTTGCTTCCGCCGCTTATTAATTCGCGCCCGTGCTCTATATTCAAATAAGTAACTACCGCCACACTGAGTTGGGATTATTCATTGATGCGGAATCGCCGATTGATTGCAGCGCGCCAAAGCACTCGCGCCAACGACGTTGATTACCGTCATCATCGGTCATTCAAACTCTGAGTCTGCGGCGGTCGATTTTTCGATCACGATCATATCGCCATCATCGAACCATCATCGAACCATCCTCAGAATCGTCGACGCTCGACATTCGTGAACTATGGGCTAATCGCGAACTGCTATCGGTACTCACTCTGAGTGATATCACAAATCGCTACAAACATTACCGGGTGCGAGTTGGCCGATTATCCGACCCGTAACGACAATGATGATCTTCCGTAATACTTTTGGCGGTTTAGCCAAAATTCATTCAAATGGCTACCCGCGCCCAATTTTTGTCTTTGCCGGACTCTTGCCCTGGACATTTTTCGCCGGCGTAATTGATGCGTGCAGCGCATCGTCGGTGAGTTCGGAGCATTTGATCAGTAGAATTTATAATCTTCGTACGATGTTGTGCGTCCAAATTATTGAAATTAATTTATCGTTTTTCGACATCGAATGACCATCGAATCGCTGTAATACATCTGCGAGGTAAGTAGAGGGGATTAACGTCACCTCATGGCCCGTAATTTCCGGATACGTTCGTCAACAGATTGTTCTCGTAGCTCACGATACAATACCGCACCCTCTGCGTTGGGCTGAAGCGCATTCGCCTGGGGAGCATGCCATAGGTGCACGAACGGAAGGTATCCATACGCATATACCGTCCTCGTCTGTGCACGCTCCCAGAATTCATTGTCTTCGCCGCCCCAGCCAATAAAACGCCCATCAAAACCTCCAACTTCGAAAAATGCTTGGCGAGAAATACCAATAGATCCGCCCCCTTCTGCGTTTTGCATTATCGCCTCTATGCCTGGCAATATATTTGTACTTACCTTGGCACAGACTTGAAGTGTACTTTCCTTGTTTAAATAGAAAATGAAACGTTTCAGGTTAATCACCTCATATCCTTCATGGTATCGCTTTAGTAACTCGTTCGCGTAAATCCTAGGAATTAACATATCATTGTCCTGGAATATAAGAAAATCGGATTGAGCTTCTTTGGCGCCAACATTAAATGCCCAGGAACGCGAGTAGGCCATGTTTTCGTCAGGTAATGGCGTGTGAATGTACCTAACCCATTCTGGTAGGAGATTTTTTATATACTGGTTGTCGTCTTGCTCCACAACTATTAATTCGATATTGCGCTCACTTTGACCAGCAATTGCGTTCACGGCCATAAGCAGTAGCGGTAATCGCGCCTTGCCTCTGTAACCAATGATGAAGCTCACGTCGGGTTTACTATTATCAGAATTTAGAGGCTGCTCTTGCAGAGCCACGGGAAAATCTTTCAGTGCGCGACGATATAACCATCGACCGAATATAGGAAGTATTTTTGGAAGATGGAGACTTGATGTCCAATCCCAATCACATTTTAACCCTTCATTGTTTTGATCGCTTAATAATTGTTCATGCCGGTTCTTTATCTTGAGCCAAGGGAATTTCGAAAAAGATAAATACCTCGGCCGTAACGCCCAAAGCCCCGGCAAGGCATCGTAAATCAAAACCCCAAGAATTGCTCTTAATCGAAACGTGCTCATGTCCGTATCCACGTCGTAGGACGAGCCCAGAACCGCGGTATTTTTTCGCGTCTGAGAACTTAGCGACTATCGATATTGTCGGAAAAGTTTTTTAACAAATGCAGATCGTTCGCAGTCACCCGTATTCGGCCATGCGGCCACTCGCTTCCGGGGTCGTCCGGAACGGGTTGTCGTCCAGTGAAAAATCTACAAGTATCCGCAATGACTGGTGGAACACCCAAGTTCTCAAGGCGCCCTGAATGCTGTTGACTTGGGATTTCTGTCTTCGAAATTTTCAATGGCATTGTCATGCTTATGTTAAACGCGTTAGCCCATTCGAGCATAGATCCCCCCTGGGTATATTTCCCCACTTGGGAAGTCAGTGCGGCTCGTGACAGCTTGCTCAGTAAACCAGGCTCCGACCACAAACGACATACACAGTGAGCTGCTCTTTCGATATTTTCAACTGGGAAAGTCAATGCATTAACTTCATGCAAAAATTGCCCTTCAAGTGCCAGGCCTGGAAATTCGGATATAACAGGTACCACGCCGTTCACCATTCCTTCTCTTGGAGAAATCGTTACACCCTCTGTTGGTGAAAAGTTGAGCAAGCAATCGACATTAGGCAATATGTTCGAGTACAAGTAATTGCGCGATACCCAACCATGAAATCTCAGTTTTTCGTCAGAAATACGCTTGGATAGTTCTTTCCTGAGATGTGCTTCTTCAGGACCTGCGCCCACAATATCCAAAGAAAAAGGCACTCCCAGAATTGCCAATTTATCTGTCAACGTAATTAAATCGAGCACTCGCTTGTCAGAATGCTGAAGTCGCCCGATATATGTCAGGCGTAGTAACTCACCTGTTTCGCGTGGTTCAACGATATCGGTTGGCAAGCGCACTCCCCCAGGCAAACTTACCACTCGTTGCTGCTCTATTCCTGCCAACTTGATACATGCATTCGCAATAAGCCTACCATCTGTAATACACATATCGATTATTGGTTCAAAAACTCGAGCATCAACAAGATATTGCGCCTCGAACCCTCTTAAAGCCATTGCCAATCGCGGTTTTCCATATAATTCCTTATGTTTTCCGACCGCTTCATACGCATCTCCGATCCGCGCGACCAGCACTAGATCCGGATCTAGGCGCCTAATCACACGGTAGATTGCTTTGGTCCTCGAGGCGCGCGAGGGAAAGTTGGAACGAATTGGATATATTGGTAGTTCAGGAAACGTCTCTATATATCGATCTACATTATGAAAATACCTACCATGAACCAGACCCAATACCGCGTCCCACCCATGGCTTGGCAGGATGGCGCAAAGATCATGCAGTATTGATTCAACTCCACCGTAAAGATATGCCGACGGAGAAACTATCAATACTTTAGGCATATCAAATCATTTTCCGTTCTTTGGTGTCGGGCCGACAGGCCTTACCTTACTATCCACTCCATGACCGGTTTTGGATATCCCATTTTCTCGTGCAAATCGATTGCCCACTCTACCAAAGCCAGCACCTCAGATGTCTTCGCTCCGCCCAGATTGATGATCCAGTTTGCTGATTTTATCGAGAACATTGCTTGGCCAAAACGCTTGCCTCGCAACCCCTCAATATGCTGATAGCCCTCCTTGAACACACTTCCCGTATTTGGATACCCCAAGTCCTGCCAATTTTTAGCAAAGCTCATTCGACTTCTAATTTCGCGCTCAACTTTTCTGCCTGACTTTGATTCCAATTCGAATATTGCACTCAAAATCAGCCAATGATTTTTATGAAAGATCGAATACCGGAACAAAAACCCACAAGATTCCTTAGGCAGTGTAAATATTCTCCTACCATCGAAAACTCGTACTTCCTTGAGGGTGTTGGATATTGCTAGGCCCTCGTCGATGCCAGTCCCCGCATTCATATAGATGGAGCCACCAATATTGCCAGGCACACTCTGAAGATACGTTGGGCCAGCCAAGTTATTTTCCCTACAGAAACGCAAAAACGATTGGTTTGTTACGCTAGCCCCAGCCTCGACTAGATACCTTTTACGAAAAGATTTACGATTGCTCTGGACAATCTTAATTCTGGGACAGGCTTTGGTCGTCTTGATAATTCTTCCACGGAAATCATCATCTCGAAAAATCGTATTGGACCCTCGCCCAAGAATAAATACACGACCCTTTTGTTCTAATGTTTCTTCATAAGCACGTATCATTTCATCTTCAGATTCGGGCAAAAGCAAAGTATCCGCATTGCCTCCCACCCTCATGGTGTTATGACGCGATAAATTTTCGTTAAATATGATCTGCATACACCAGCTTTCGTATCGAGGCTATATAATCAGCCGCTACATGTCGTTTTCGCCAGATTTCACGCTCAACATTTTTCCAATCCCATTCGTGCCTTATAGTTGAATTTATCAACCCGACTATGCTTTGCTCGTTAAGGTCACGATCCTTAAAGAGGCACAAATGACTTAAACCGAATTCAGCCAACATGTCTGAGGATTTACTACTTTCCGACTGTTTCAGTGCAGCGGTAATATCCAGATTAATGAATGGAGTTTGATACATTAATGCCGCAATATTAGGGTGCGTTCTTACCGTTACGAAGAAATCGAGCCTTCGGACTATTGCCCACCACTCAAATATTGATCTTGTGTTGGATGCTAAGTTGCAATCAACATTTGGATTGGAATCAATAACGGACACCACTTGAAAACCCAACATTCTAAGCGCGTCCGGTAAAAACTTGTCAAGCATTTGACCGTATCTATTGCCCAACGGATACAGTACTCCAGCTATTGGTCCCTTCAAATTCAGTCCTTCCAATTGAAGGATCTCCTCCCCATCCGGCAAATCATCGCCAAAAAGCCACGCCGGGTCTGGCACCTTGAGAGCCCTCTTGCCTATTGAATTGTCTACATTGCAAAGAAAGGTTTTTGTATTTTCGTCTCTTACACTAATTAGATCGAACCTGGATAAGGTTTCACTCATCCATTTTTTCTGCTTTTCAGGAATATTACTATTCGAGTACCCAATCGATGCCGCATAACTAATCCGCAAACAATCGCAACCTTGTGACAGCCAATATGCATTTGGTACCGGCAACTTTATCATTCGATCAGCTTCGACTTTCTTTAGTAAATTTACAACCCAATTCTTCGCACTACGGAGCGTCCTGTATGGTGTCGACCAGTCGGGCCTGAACGGAGAATTGTAAATGGCATAACAATATTCATTCCAACATGAAGACCTAATCTCAAATTGCCAAATTATGTCGCTACCCACTATTACGGCCTGATACTCCTCATTAATCAATTGATTCAAGCGCAAACAATTGTCAGAGATTATCGTTTCCTCGCTCAGATAATCCTTAATAAATGACTCATATTTATCTCTTCGTTCGGCAGAAATTCTCGAGTTAATAACCGAAGTTTTCGGCTCGTAGCGGTAATCTATGATTTCTACTATTGCCTCCTTCAGTTGCTCGCGAAGCGTCTTGCATAGCACGTAGGCCTGCCAAAGTGCCCCTTCATTGTAAACGTAATGATACGTAAGGATTCCGACTTTCAATTCAATCAACCTTTCCAGCCTTGCTCCATTCATGATCAAAGATCAGAGGACCACGATTTGGAAGGATTTCATCTTTGTAACTTGTTCCAAAATAAACCTCTATTTCCTTACACCTTTCCACTCCGTACAACAACTCGAAACCTCGTCGAATCGAAATATTGAGGTAGTATTTTCCTGGACCCAGAGATAACTTTTTAATTTTGCATTTTACGGTATTGTTTCCTTTGTATAGCTGAAAACTTTTTCTTTTAGCCGCAGAATCGGCTATTCCAATCCTCCGTTGCAGTTGATCATAAACGCCAAACGCCATTTCTACATTATCCATATTTGATTCTGCGTTTAACTCGAACACAATCTCGTTGTCTTCACCTGACACCATAGAATTACCGACTCCATGGGAGTGCTTGATTTGTACTTCGATTGGTTTAACACTTCCAGGCCCATTAAACGGGAGATTGGAAATGTCCTTTTTAATAGATCCGGAAATATCTAGCGCATATATTTCGATCGCCTTTTCGGTCGTACCTGAATACGAAACATTTCCATTATTCAATACAATTCCTCTAGAGCAAAACGACGAAATTGTTCCCATATTATGACTAACCATCAATACTGTCCTTCCATCGCCCGCCACATCCCGCATTTTTCCCAGACACTTGATCTGAAAAGCTATGTCGCCCACCGCAAGAACCTCGTCCACAACAAGAATTTCTGGATCTAAGTGCGCAGCAACTGCAAATGCAAGTCGAACGTACATCCCACTTGAGAATCGCTTGACTGGTGTATCCAGGAACTTCGCGATTCCTGCGAAGTCCACAATTTCGTCCAGCTTCCGGCCGATTTCATTTTGGGTCATCCCAAGAATTGCGCCATTGAGAAATATGTTCTCCCTGCCGGTCAACTCGGGATGGAAGCCAGTGCCAACTTCGAGCAAACTGGCGAGCCGGCCGCGGTAAGTAATTTGACCTTCAGTCGGGGTGGTAATGCGGCTGAGGATCTTTAGGAGCGTACTTTTCCCTGCACCGTTGCGCCCGATGACGCCCACAATCTCACCCGGTTGAACATCAAAGGAAACATCTTTGAGTGCCCAGAAACGATCCTGCCGTGCATCTCGTTCGCTCAGCCTTCTGAATTTTCTAAAAGGGGATTTAAGCGACCCGACCACCATTTCCCGAAAGCTTTGCCCGAAAATCGTCTCATTACCGATCACGTATTCCTTGGATATACCTTCAACTGAAATAGCAGGCTTCATATGATATCCGCGAAACGGCGCTCTGCACGCGCGAAGTAGCACAGTCCAACGACAAAAATGATCAACGTTACAACGGTAGAAACTGCAACACCGAACAAATCGATCGGCAGGCCAAGGAAACAGGCTCTAACTCCGTCTATCCATGCGTACATCGGGTTAAAGTGCATTACCCAGCGCCAGGACTCGCTGAGAAAGCTAAGCGGATATATGACGGGGGTGAGGTACATCCAGACTTGCAGCATGTAAGGTATTACATATCTGAAGTCCCGATAGGTGACGGTGACCGCCGCCAGCCAACTGCCTAGTCCCACAGAAACCATAATTAACCCTGCCAGAAAGCAAGGCAACAACAGTAATTTAGCGGATAACGCCTGTCCGTAGTGAACCATCATAGCCAGTAAAATTGTGCTAGCGATTAAAAAGTCGACCATGGCCACACCTATGGAAGACAATGGCACAATAATCCTTGGGAAATAAACCTTGCTGATCAGACTTTGCGACCCGACTAACGAGCCGCCTGCCGTGCCGACCGAAGATGAGAAAAAATTCCAGGCCAATAGACCGGAAAAAACAAATATAGGGTATGGGTATCCGTCGGAAGGAATTTTTGCCAGACGCCCAAATATGAGCGAGAAAATAACCATCATAGTCAACGGCTGGATAACCGCCCAGGCCACACCCATTACGGTCTGCTTATAGCGAACCTTGATGTCCTTCATAACCATAACCCAGATCAGTTCTCGGTATGCCCATAACTCCGAAAAATCAAACATACTCCATCCGGATTTGGGTTTGATTACGGTAGCATTATCATTCCTTTTGAAACCTGTATTTTCCATTATTTCACTTGCAGCAACTTCAGTTCTTATGGGCCTTAAAGAAAGGTGATTTTGTTCAAAACTACTCGCCGATTCTACTAAATTTTCTTTACGGCGTTTTGCTGACCATTCACATTAATAATTAAACGTCAATCGATCGGCTCGTTTCTGTCATTCAACATGGGCTCGGGAGTACTTCTATATGACCGACTCAGTCGGCCCCACAGTGCGACACTATACCCTCGAGACCAGAACTAACGAGTATCGTCGAACGCCCTTTCAGTTTTCCGATCTTATGCATCACACTGTATTTCGGCGGAATCCCCAGCCACATATGTGCATGACCCGGCATCACGTGACCCTCTACTAATTCAACCTCGAGTCGACGACATAACGCTTTTAATATCTCGCCCGTATCCTGCCGGATAACCCCAAACATTGATTTACGGCGATATTTCGGTACGATTCCCCCATGGCAGCGGCTATACGACTTTACCTGCGTTCCGCTTTGCCATTCTCTCATTGCGGTATCTACTCTTATCTGGACTCTGGCAGGCGTAGATTGGGGAGGAACCTCGTCGCTTCTTAATTTACCTCCGATAACGGCATAGCCCTTTATTTCACACCACCATAGGCGATGACTTAGTTGTTTAATTAGCGGAGTGACCGCATTTGAGCGCCCCTATTTCCAAACAACCGCAAAATGATACTACCTGAGATAGTTCGGTAGATATTGTTACTGGGCCGTCATATTTGGCATGTAGGTGTCCGCACCCGGAAATATCGACTTTCTCCTACTAGAGATATTGATGATTCGATCCGTACTTCGATTATAGTACTCTTCGTTGGCGGGAAAAGTTAACCACATTGAGCGACTACATGCGGGGAGCGAGTCACGGACGGTGTAAAGTTTTTATAAATTCCATATTACGGAATGAACAAACCCCGAGCTCGATCGGATATATTTGTGATGGATTACTTCAGCTATGAGAATTCCGCTGCGATAGACTTCGGATGAGATTGACAAAAGTGGAGCATGTGATCGGTCGAGTTCGGGCTACCAATAAAATTGATGATTACTGATCTCGTCACCACAATTATTCCGGTTTTCAACCGCTCGGCGCTGCTAAAAGACGCCGTCGAATCAGTAGTCCAACAGAATTATCGTCCCATCGAAATTATTATTGTTGATGACGGGTCCACTGACGATTCCCTTAAACAAGCGCGAGCATTGCAAAAAGACCACCCGGAAATCACAGCGATTATTCGACAGAACAATGCAGGCCCCGGCACAGCGAGAGAGAAAGGCCGACAGCAGGCACGAGGAGAATTTATCCAGTATCTCGATAGCGACGATTTACTGCTTCCCGACAAGTTTAAGCGCCAGGTTGATGGACTGAAGACAAATCCCAACTGTGGCGTATCGTATGGGAAGACATGCTTCGCCAATGGGTTCGATCCGCCGGATTTCGTGCCACTCAAGCGCACCGGTTCCAAAGTTGCAACGATGTTTCCGGCATTTCTCCAATCCCGGTGGTGGAGTACATCGACACCGATGTATCGCAAAAGTATCACGGATCGGGCCGGGCCCTGGACGAGTCTGCGTAACGAGGAGGACTGGGAATACGATTGCCGCATTGGGTCGCAGCAAATCGCCTTGCATTACTGCGATGACTTCGTGTCGGTAAAGCGGCAATTTCCGGATGGGCTCAGTCGGAACGGCGACTCGGATCCGCGAAAACTCCGCGACCGAACCGCCGCCCATAAATTGATATACAACCACGCGCGGACCGCCGACATCGATCACGATGTGTACGAAATGCGGCACTTCGCGCGGGAAGTGTTTCTTTTGGCCCGGCAATGCGGGGCCGCCAACTTGCCGACCGAATCTCGCGACTTATTCGCATTGGCCAAACAAGCGTCGGGTCCAAATCGCACCCGATCTTGGGACTTTGTTCTGTACTACGCGCTGGCTCGCACGTGCGGCTGGCGAACAGCGGGACGGTTGGCCTGTTGGAGCGACCGCTTTCGTGCCTGATTGACGATGCATCAAGTATCCGTGGTCATGTCGGTCCACAACGACGCCTACTCGGTCTCTGCAAGCGTTCGCAGCGTGCTGAATCAATCCGATGTCGATTTGGAATTTATCGTTGTCGCTGACGGATCCGATAATGAAACGCGGACGGTGCTTCGGGACTGGGCTAACCAGGACAGTCGCCTCATACTAATCGAGCAACCCCATAGGGGCCTTACCCAAGCCCTACGAATTGGCTGTGAGCGAGCGACGAGCCCATATATTGCGCGTCAAGACGCGGGAGGCGACGTCTCGATAAACGGTCGGCTGCACAAGCAAACCCTGCAACTCGATGCAAATTCTCGTGTCGCCATGGTGTCGTGTGGTACGCGCTGCGTTACCATCGACCGGATTCCCCTATTCGATATCCTGCATACACGTGACGACGTCGCGCGGTCGGCTACGAACCGCCATGTGACCGGCTTCAAAGGACCGTCGAGCCATCCCAGCACGATGTTCAGAAAGCGTATGTACAATCAGGTAGGCGGATATCGATCGGAGTTCTATTTTGCCCAGGACGTCGACCTATGGCTGCGGCTATTGGAAATTGGAGAGTACTCCGTGGTTCCCGAGCTACTTTACGAATCTGTAATCGATCCGAGTTCGGTCAGCGGATTGTATCGGGAAGAGCAACAAATGCTCGCGGTACTCGCGATTAAATCCGCTGCGTCACGTGCTTCCGGGCATAGCGACAGTGAAATTCTTAGCACCGCTGCGGAAATCAGACCGGTTTCCGAGACCAAGAAAAATCGGCGCCGTGTCGCCGCAGCTCACTACTTTGTCGGATGCTGTTTGCGGGAACGCGATCACCCCGACGCACGTCGCTACTTCCGCCAAGCCATTGCAGCACAACCTTGGCACGCACGTTCCTGGTTGCGATTATTGCGTTCATGATGGTGAACCGTAGGTCTCCGGTTAGTTACTCAAAAATTGACGCGTTGGATGCAAGCACTTCTTCGAACGCGATCACAAAATCAGTTAGATCTCTATCCGTCAACGGCAAAGACAAACTCATATACCCTCGCTGCGCGAGATAAAAACCACGACGTAGCATTTCCAGATGGAATAAAACTCGGAGCATTGGATCAACTGCACCGACATCCGCGGGACGTCCGATCGGCTCAGTCTGAAAATGGATGCACATAATCGTACCACTTCCGGTGACCTGGACCGGGACACCGAGTTTTGAGGCGACCGCATTTAGTTGTGCGCGAAATCGGTCGCCCAACGCCGTATGCCGATCGGCAACCTCTTCCGTGTAGCACCCGGTGAGCCCCGCCAAACCAGCTGCCATGGTGAGTGGATTATTATTAAATGTGCCCGCGTGGGGCGAGGCTTCAGCGTGCCGCGGGTCGAATTGACACATTATCGAGTCGCGCCCTCCAAACGCTCCGTAAGACAATCCGCCGCCAATATATTTGCCGAATGTCGTAAGGTCCGGTCGCACCGAAACCACCCCCTGCAACCCTCCCGGCGAGATACGTGAGGTCATCACCTCATCGAATATCAGTACGATACCATGGTCAGAACACGCTTCGCGCAGTGCCGTAAGAAACGACGCGTCACCAGGAATTGCCCCACCCGCACCGAGCATCGGCTCGACGATTATTGCGGCCAGTCGATCAGCGTGCGCTTCAATACGCTGCAGCGTGACATCGATATCGTTATAGGCACCCATCACGACAGGATACGGTACATTGATCGGATCCGCGCCGTGCACAAAATACAGCACCCCTCCATGGTAGGCGCCGTCAAACGCCATAATATGACTGCGGCCAGTGGCAACCCTCGCGGCGGACAACGCCATCAGGTTCGCCTCCGTGCCGGAATTGCAAAAGCGAATTTTTTCGCACGAGCTGAAGCGCTCACACATAATTGCCGCCAGCATCGCCTCGTGCCGGCCCGGAGCGCAACGCACCAAGCCATCCGCCAGCGCTGCATCGATCGCCGATCGAATGACCGGATCCGAGTGTCCATACAATCCCGCGGAGTACTCGCCGAGAAAATCGACGTATTCATGCCCGTCGATATCGGTAAGCCGCGCGCCTGTGCCATTACGCATCGTGAGCGGATACGGATCGTAGTGTAGAACCGTGCGCGTATTACCGCCCGGCAGCAAAGCGCATGCGCGTTCAAATTCCACACCGCTCAGTGGATTGTCGGCGACAAACCGAGCCAATGCATCGTCACACGCCGTTCGCAAATTTAGGTTGCGGGGCGGCTGTAGCATAGTGATTCACTCCGGGATATGGCACCAACAAGCACCACCCGCATTATTAAACATGAGGTCGAGGCGGCCGAATTCGCTGAAAAAATATTCACCCGTAAAGTCGAAGTGAAGAGTCCGTCAGGGGAGTTCGTGGCTGAAATCAAGGGAGCCATTCGTGAAGTAGAAATCAGTCCCGAAAGTGAAGTTGAGTGGTTCGTTGTGCCGGTATAGACGGGAACGGATCCAGTAATGGAATGTGGACTCGAGGGACATAAAGAGGCTGGGATGCACGGCACCATCACGATAAATTAGTATCCGTGTTATCCGAGTCGTCGAAGAGCCCCGGAATGGGCTCTTCTCGACCGCTCGCACTGAAACCACTTGGCGGCGACAGGCGGTCGTCGACTTCGTCTTCGTCCAGCAAAATGGAATATGCCGGACCTTCGAGATCATCGAACTGCCCGTGTCCCACTGCCCACAAGAATCCCCACGCTACTAACAACGCTAATATCAAACCGAGCGGAATTAAAAAATACAGTACTTCCATATCTGGTGACAGCAGGCGGTGCGCGCAAAATACAATTAATTGCGACTCGGCTTTACCAATGCGTCGATCTCCTCAATCGCATATTGGGATTTTCATATTGAGATTTTTTGCACACGATCGCCTACACAATTCGTGCTGCGCCTCCTTGCATCGCCACCGACACGCCACGCATTCGCCGTGACCAATGCCGAACTTGTCGCCATCCCGACCGCTGCCAACCACGGCGCCACAAAACCGGCGGCAGCCGCCAGCAATGCGACACAATTGTAGCCGATCGCCCAAATAATGTTCTGTCGGACCACTCTAAGTGCCCGTCGCGCAACGGCAAGCGCCATCACTACACCGCTTAGATTATGATTCGTAATCACTATATCTGCATTAGCTGCCGCCAACGTCGCCGCATCGGCAACGGCAATTGACACATCGGCACCCGCCAGAGCCGGAGCGTCGTTGACACCGTCGCCCACCATAACAACAACTCCGCCGGCCGCTTGAAGCCTATGTATGTACTTCAGCTTTTCTCGAGGTGTGCATCGAGCTGAAACCTGTTCTATCCCTAAACGTTGCCCCACCCGTTGCGCTTCGGCCTCTGTATCTCCCGTAAGTAGGTGCAGCGTCGCGCCGCTGTGCCCCAGTTTATCAATCGCGTCTACGGTGTCGGCGCTAATATCACCATCAAAGTCGAACCGGCCAATAACACCGGTTTCGGTCGCCAACACGACCCCATGAGGTGGCTCGACGATATCGCCGCCAAGGCCTAATTGATCACCCACATAACGAGCTGTGCCGATCGCGATGCGACGCCCGTCTACTATACCACTGACGCCCCCGCCGGGCGTCGCGCGCGGCTCCGTCACGGTGGGCAATTCAACACCCTGCGCGATGCGTCGAATGGCTACGGCAATAGGATGCGCCGAATGCACCTCAAGGGCGGCGGCGTAGCGAATTAATCGATCGCGCGACATCCCGGAAGTCGCCGATAACGAGTGCAGATGCACTTCGGGAGCGGTCAGCGTACCGGTCTTATCGAACACAATGTGATCGGCCCGGGCTAACGTTTCGAGGGCACTGTTGCGGACCGGCAACACTCCACCGCGATACAAACGTAGCAGCGCAGCGGTGAATGTCGTCGGGGTAGCCAACGATAATGCACACGGACACGACACCACCAGCATCGCTACGGTGATCTCCAACCATCGGTTCGAATCGGCATACCACCAGAATATCCCTGCGCTGGCGGCCAGCACCAAAACCACCGTGACAAACACTACAGCCAAGCGATCGGTGACGGTCACGAGTGTGGGTTTTGTCGACTGTGCCCTGTCAATCAAACGCTGCACGGTAGCCATGACGGAAGCGTCGCCGAGCGCCGTAACAACAACGCTTAGCGGCGTCTCGACGTTTATACTGCCGCCCACCACTTGATCACCGACACAACGTGTCACCGGTGCCGATTCGCCGGTCAAGAGGGACTCGTCCACCGTCGAGTATCCGTCGATGACTTTGCCGTCGGCGGGCACCGTCTCGCCCGGCCGAATTAGCACCCGATCGCCCGCCGTTAGTTGCACCGCCGGCACCGACTCCAGTCCGGCATCAGACCAACGATTCGCCGTCGGCGGAACATGAGAATTTATTCGATCGACCGACTCAAATGCGCGTTTACGGGAGGCCACCTCAAAGTAACGTGCTCCCAATAGCAGAAACACCAGCATGACTATTGAATCGTAGTAGACGTGCCCAACGTTAGTCGCGGTGGCCCAGATGCTGGCAACGAAGGCCAAGCCGATGCCTATGGCGATCGGGACGTCCATACCTACCCGCCAAGTCTTAATCCCGTTTACTGCACCTACAAAGAACGGCTGCGCCGAGTAAGCAATCACCGGCACCGTCAACAACAAGGCCACCCGCTGTAGCAGCTCACGGTGGCGGTCATCAATGCCGGACCAGTCACCGAAGTACAACGCAGCCGATAACATCATGACTTGCATTCCGAACACACCTGCGACTCCGATGCGCCGCAACAGCGTGTCACGTTCACCGTCAATTGCCTGCCGGCCGCGCGCCTTATGATACGGTTGTGCATCGTAGCCAAGCTCACGAACGGCTCGCAGGATCGCACTCAATTTGAGCCGTGTGATGTCCCAACGCACACGCAAACACTGCGTCATATAGTTCGCATCCACCTCCAGCACGCCTGGCAGCGCACTTAACCGTTGCTCGTTGAGCCATACACAAGCAGCGCATGTCGTTCCGTTTAGCAACAGTGCCACCTCCTGATGCGACCCATCCGACTCTTTGACAAAGGACTTTTGAACCGCAGGGTGATCGAACGCTTCCAACCCGGGCATCGGTTGGTCCAGATTCGGCGCTTGGTGGGCATTTTGAGTGCGATGCCGATAGTAGGCCTGTAAACCTGCATCGACGATCGCCTGCGCGACGGCCTGGCAGCCGCGACAGCACATCGCCCATGGCCGGTCCAGAACTTCGACGATGAAGTTTGAGTCGGGCGGGACCGGCAGCCCACAGTGGAAACAATCAGGCTGAATATTTGTCACGAGGACCATTCGTTACCGTAGCGACAAGATTCTTGTACGAACCTCTGAATAAGTCTGGGCGAATCAATCTGAGATGCAAAATGATCAAGATCGAGGCGCCCCATGTTGATCAATGCGGGGCAAGTAACGCTGATGGATTATTTTGGGCTCAAGTCGATCGGTCATGACTTTTTCAGAGATTCACTTTATATACGGTCGCTGGCGGCCCGCCAATATTGCCAACCTGGATTATTGATATAGATCAATACTGATCTGGTCCATATTAAGCAAGGTAATAATTGTATCAACTACGACTTCAACGACACCAAATTCGCGCATGTTGCTACACCACATCCCCGGGCTCGTCACCCGGCCACAGGCTGAATGGGCCAGCATTCGCGCGGGCCAGTACTCTGTAGGAGATTGTTTTTTCTCTTACGTATTCTGGCTGGCCGCCGTGCCGCCGCTGGCGGGCTTGCTTGGTACCACACTCGTGGGTTGGCGCATCGCAGGAGGCACGCCCGTCAAGCTTACATTTGACAGCGCCGTGCAAATCTCCATCGTATATTACGTTGCGATCTTGGTGGCGGTGTTCACGATCGGTAAATTGATTCACTGGATGGGAGAAACTTACGGCGCACTTCAACCACTCGGTCGGTGCGTCGCGCTGGCCGCTTTCACCGCGACACCGTTGTTCATTGTGGGGTTTATGCAAATATATCCTGTACTGTGGCTAAATTTTATCGTGGGGCTCCCGGCCCTGGCCTACACCGCCTATCTCCTATACACCGGCGTACCGATCATGATGGAAATTCCGCTTGAACGCGGCTTCCTTTTCTCAAGCTCTATCCTTGCAGTAGGGCTCGTCGCCCTGGTGGGGTTACTCGCCGCGACGGCGGTGCTCTGGGGCATCGGTCTCGGCCCGAGCTTTACAAACTGATCATCAACGACCCGATTACATCCCAGAATTAGTAATTCGATGGATACCTATAACTACCGAGTCGTTCAACAATTCGCCATCATGACGATCGTGTGGGGGGTTGTTGGCATGCTGGTGGGGGTGTTCATCGCCGCACAACTCGCTTGGCCGGCGCTGAATTTCGATATTCCGTGGCTCACATTCGGCCGGCTACGGCCGCTGCATACCAATGCGGTGGTGTTTGCATTTGGGGGCTCAGCACTGTTCGCAACGTCGTATTACGTCGTGCAACGAACCTGCCACGCGCGCTTATTTTCCGACAAACTCGCCGCGTTTACGTTTTGGGGTTGGCAAGTCGTGATCGTTAGCGCGGCGATTTCGCTGCCGCTTGGATACACTACCACCAAAGAATACGCCGAACTGGAATGGCCGATAGACGTGCTGCTCACCGTAGTGTGGGTGGTGTATGCGGTGGTGTTTTTCGGCACCGTTGCGCGCCGAAAAATACGTCATATCTACGTCGCAAACTGGTTTTTTGGCGGATTCATCTTGACCGTTGCACTTCTGCATGTCGTGAACAGCCTGGCGATGCCGGTGAGCTTTATGAAATCCTACTCGGTCTTCGCCGGCGTGCAGGACGCCATGGTGCAGTGGTGGTACGGGCATAATGCCGTCGGGTTTTTCCTTACTGCCGGTTTCCTTGGCATCATGTATTACTTTATTCCCAAACAGGCGAATCGACCGGTGTATTCATACCGGCTTTCGGTGGTGCACTTTTGGGCATTGATCTTCACATATATCTGGGCCGGCCCGCATCATCTGCATTACACCGCACTACCCGACTGGGCGCAGTCGGTTGGTATGGTATTTTCGCTGGTGCTGCTCGCACCGTCCTGGGGCGGAATGATCAACGGCATCATGACGTTATCGGGTGCCTGGGAGAAATTACGCACCGATCCGATTTTAAAGTTCTTGATCGTTTCTGTTTCATTTTACGGAATGTCTACGTTTGAAGGCCCAATGATGGCTATCAAGACCGTCAACGCGCTGTCTCACTATACCGACTGGACGATCGGCCATGTGCACTCCGGAGCTTTGGGATGGGTAGGCATGATTTCGATCGGCGCTATGTACTATCTCATACCACGCCTGTGTAACCGGGAAATTTATAGTGTACGGCTGATAGAAATTCATTTTTGGGTGGCCACTATTGGAATCGTCCTCTATATCACCGCCATGTGGGTATCCGGCGTGATGCAAGGGCTGATGTGGCGAGCTGTGAACGACGACGGAACGTTAACTTATAGCTTCGTCCAAAGCGTACAAGCGATGCATCCGTATTACATAGTGCGCCTGGCCGGCGGCCTCTTCTATCTAACGGGAATGCTGATCATGGCCTACAACATCGCGCGAACCGTGGCCGGCGCAACGGTTATTAATGCGGCGATCCCGGCGCCCGCCCGTTGAGAATGCCAGCATGAACCTGCAGCAGGCCGTAGAAAAAAACCTCGCTTTGTTCGTGATACTCGTTATTGCCGTGGTGTCGATTGGCGGTATTGTCGAAATTACACCATTGTTCTTCCAACAATCCACGACCGAACCGGTAACCGGACTTAAACCCTATTCAGCACTGAGGTTGACTGGGCGTGACATTTACATTCGCGAATCCTGTATGTCTTGTCACTCGCAGATGATCCGGCGACCACCG
>JAOTWM010000365.1 GCA_029862885.1 Gammaproteobacteria bacterium | reverse complement strand
TCTGCCACCGCGACGGCCTCGGGATCATCGCTCGCAATGGGCATGCCGATGCGCCCAGGGTTCTCGTGGGTTAGGCCCATGCTCACGTAGCCGATTGCGTTGAATGCGCGGACAATGCGAGCGCCGGGGAGTAGTTCCTTCGAGGCGAGCCCGGCGCCTTTCTCCAAGGCCCACTGCGCGAGCTCTCCGTCACGTCCGACGAACGGATTGCAGGTATCGATCACCACCTTACCCTTCAGCAGCTCGCCCACGTTGTCGCGAACGTCCGGCAGCGCGTGATAGGGAACTGAGACCATCACCACCTCGCCGAAAGCAGCGGCCTCCGAGGGTGTGCCAGCGTGGGCGCTGGGGCCGAGGTTGGCGGCGAGTTCTCTGTCGTCTTCGAGGTGCCGCGACGAGAACATGACCTCGTATCCGGCTTTCACCCACACACTGCCGAGCGTGCCTCCGACCTTGCCCGAGCCCACGATGCCGATTTTGACTTTGGCGGCGCCGTTGGTCGCGGCACCTAACGGGAACGGCAGCGCGTTGAGCAGGAGGGCACCCACGGCGCCCGTTGCGGTTTCCAGGAATTGACGACGATTGGCCTTCATGACCCTTTCCCCTCGTATCGGCAGGACGGAGTAAACGGACAGAAAGAATAACCCACATCCCTCGCGAGGGAGAAGTCCCGTAGACAGGATGTCCAGTGGTGTGCGGCCGACGGGGCCAAAGACGTACGCATGTGAGATCCGTTCGACATTCCGTGAAGCTATCGCGAACGTCGGGCACGTTAGAGACCATGAATCCAATTTTGTGAACGGCCGCTTCCCAGGAATATTCTGATTTCCCGAAAGGAGCCGTTCAATTGAAATTAATAATCTTCCGCTTGATACTTTCCGGTCATTTATGCTTGCGGGGTATAAAATACCAGATGATCTGCTTTGGTAGCGTGTAGTCAAGCGCGACACTGGTGCGCTCGTAGAGTCACTACTCGCTCGAAACTGAAACCTCAACCGAAAACGCGTGAGATTAGGCCATGACTGAGCAGCAATTCGATCGTCATCGCATCACTGCAGTGACC
Source organism: Gammaproteobacteria bacterium (assembly GCA_029862885.1). Taxonomy (GTDB): domain Bacteria; phylum Pseudomonadota; class Gammaproteobacteria; order Arenicellales; family JAOTWM01; genus JAOTWM01. Next base: position 4,342 of record JAOTWM010000365.1, on the reverse strand, counting down.
GGGGCAACGGGCGCCATCGGCATGGCGATCGCGCGTCAACTTGCGGGGCACCCGGATAACGAAGTGGTATTAATCTGCCGGGACGCAGGCAAAGGCGCCCGCTGCGCTGCGCAAATTACCGGCGCGACCGGAAACTCTCGGGTTCGTTATGAGCTTACAGACTTGTCACGCCAGTCATCAATTCAAGCACTGGCGGATCGCTGGCCAGGACCCCTGCACGTACTAGTGAACAATGCCGCCGTGACGCCACGGCGTCGCGAATGTACGCCCGAGGGTATCGAACGACAGTTTGCCACCAATGTGCTCGGCTATTTCTGGATGATCGAAGCGTTTACCAGATGTCTCAAACATTCGGCCCCCGCGCGTGTCATTAACATTGCGAGTTATTGGGCGGGTGGGCTCGACATTCAAGATCTCGAGTTTAAGCACAGGCCTTATGACAACAACGCCGCTTATCGTCAATCCAAGCAGGCCAACCGAATGCTCACAGTTGCGTTCCCTGAGCGACTGCAACCGTTTGGCATAACGGTCAACGCGTGCCACCCCGGAGATGTCAACTCTACACTGAGCGGCAACCTGGGATTCGGCGGTCACGAATCGCCGGACGACGGTGCCAAAACACCCGTGTGGTTGGCCACCGATGAGATTGGCAGTCGGCACACCGGTAAATATTTCGAGCGCCAACGTGAAGTCAATTGTCCCTTTGCCGCAGATGCGAAAGCAGTGGTGGCCTTGTTCGCCGCCTGCCGGTCCTACGGTATCTGAGATTCAGCTGTATATCTTGAACTGATGGTCCCGCAGACGGACGCAGTAAGAATGGGTAAACGTCCGGTCTCATCCATAGCAGTCGTTAGCGCCGGCACTGCAAAACCCAAATTCAACTGATCATTGCATTCAAACGAATGCACCCTTAATACTCGTTGCTGTCGTTCGGGCTTTCAGGGTGAATGACTCAGGGCATGATGCCGCCGGTCGCGGTAAATGCGGACTAGGGAAAAACCGAGTCAGAGAACAATTGTTTCTTATATTAGAGAAAATTGTTCTCTGACTCCTGTTTCGTTGCCGGGCGCTTGTTAACATACCGCCGAGTCTTCTTTGCTGGCTATGTCATGCGTTGACGCACGGTCTAGAATGGTCGGCACAAAATCGAACGACTATTTGACCGCATCACAAGGTCCGAGACTTTTTCGGGAATCAGTTGTGCGTTGTTGTGCACGGTAGTGCAAAACTCACAACGATCGCCCTGACATTAGTTATGCAGTGTGGCTAAGCAAATTGAATCTTGTAGGGAAAGTCTCGGGAAATCGGGTTTGTGTCCCGTTTATTCTTTCCGCGATCCCTCGGCTGATCTTTCGAAGCCCGACACGCGCGCCAGCCCGGCGACAGAGACCACGCCGGTGTGGCGGCTACCGTCGATGATCCAAGTCGGAAACTCCTTGATGTCGTTCTTGATGCATGCGAAGTTGCGCAAGCCGTTGCGTCCGTTCGGTGTGCACTCGACGTAGGGCAACCGCTCGGCAGAGGCCTCGAACAACGCTTTCTGCTCCTGGCAGGCCGGGCACCAGTACGCGCCATAGAAGTGCGCGCCGGAATTGCGCAGGTGGATGGCGAGCTCTTTCAGGTACGGCTTCTCCGGCCCCGCGGCAGGGTCGAAGAGGCCGCTAAAATGCAGGAATAACCCGAATACGATCGCGATGGCTGAGACAACCGGGACTGGCAGCGAGTTGGCCCACGCATGCTCCGGCATGTGCGCGGGCCTGCGTACCAGCAGCAGCACCAGCAGCGCATTCATGATTCCAAAAGAGGTGAGGCAATAGGCGCAGGTCGCTTCGATGACGAACACCGAGACGGCGGTGAGATACCAGCTCACGGCGGCCCCGACGCTGGTGACGGTCAAGGCCGCCCGCCAAGAGCCAGGGCGGGTGCGAAGGCGCCACACCGCTCGCGCAAGCAGCGCATAAGTCAAAAGGCCCCAGAGCGCAATCGGCACGCCGAGCAAGGTGGACCAGCGGCTTTGCTGAACCAGATCGCACTCCGAACCCGCTCCGCAGTACGCTGGATGCTCACCAAACCACGCGATCAGCGTTAGGTAGGACGTCAGCGCTATTCCGGCCAGGACAAGCCCGAGCAACCAGTTGTCGAGCGGATGTGGACCGCGCCCTCGGGTAACCCCGGTCCGGCCCTCCGCCACTCGCGCCTCGGCTCGATGCTTGCCCCCGGATCCACGCTTGCCAGATCGACGGTGCTTTCTCGACATGTCATTATGGATGATAAATACAACGCTGGTTTCTGCCAAGTGATGAAGTGATAAATCATGTTCGCATTGTAAGATCGACCGTCGAAAAACTAATGTCATGGGAAGGCGGGCTGACTTGTGCTCAGCTAACGAAGTTGTCGAAATACTTTGGGCGCGGTGCGTTGTTTTTTCTCGATCCAGAACCGGTCGTAGAGGCATAGCGGTGGGGAAGCGTATCATTCGTGGTCGGCGGAACGAATGCGCTGGGCATTATCGACGTCTGTCGCCCGCAGTTGCCTGGCGTTCAGTGGGCGTTGCGAGTCTACTATTGCTCGGTGTACTCGTTCTCGGAAGATCACCAATCTGGGATGACCGCGACCCCTCGGTTCGCCCAGCGGTCACCACAAACATAGCGAACACCTCGTCAACGTCTGAGGTCGGTTCGAGGACTAAGGTGCTTGATGACACCTCGATGGACGAAGGCTTTACGGTTGTTGTGTCGGACGACTTGTTAACGGTGAGAGCGGTTGACATACCGCTTAAGAACCCTTTAGCCACGCAATATGTGCAACGTAACCTCCATGCCCAACTCACACTGGTTGCGGAAAAGCCAATCGGCGATGAGGATCTAGGAGATGAGCCGCCGACGGTGCCCTACGGGAGCGAAGAGAGGCACGCACGAATCCAGGAAATAAAACAACTGGCGACCACAACCAATTCCACGAACATCCAAGCGTTATCGGAATTAGTGAACTACGATGCCGATTCTCTCGTGCGGCGAATCGCTGTTCTGGAACTTGGGAAGATGCGAAGAACGGGAGCGCTCCCTGCCTTACAGACCGCACTATTGGATGCCGACGAAACAGTTCGTGTGCACGCCGTATTGGCATTAGGAAAGATGCGTGGCGAACAGGCGGTTAATCTGTTGGGGACGACGCTCTTACAAGATCCGAAACCTCATATTCGCCGCCTTGCCGCCATACGACTCGGGCGTTTAGGGGGAGATAGTGCACGCGTAGCCCTTTATACGGCGCAAGGTGATACCGATGAGTCGGTGCGTTGGGCGGTGGAGTCTGCGCTGGCTCGATTAGAACCGTTGTAGGCCGCCGCGTGTTGGTGGTTTACGAATTATTAGCGTGAGGCTTTGATAGGAACGGACGTCAATACATCGCGCAGCTTCCTAATATTTTTTAGTTCAAAAACCTAACAAATTGATCAACAGCAGGAAATAGGATCAGGTCTTGCGATCAAGCACGACCTAGATATACTTGACCCATGAGCCGGCCATTACGTCTTGAGTTAGCCGGTGGTTTGTTCAATATCACGTCGCGCGGAGATCGTCGGGAAGACATTTATCTAAACGACGTTGATCGCATCAAGTGGCTAGCGCTATTGGGTCAGGTATGCCAACGCTTAAATTGAAGATGTCACGCGTACTGCCTGAAGAGTAACCACTACCATGTGGTGGTGGAAACGGTGGAAGGTCTTTTGTCGAATTGGATGCGCCAATCGAACGGGGTATACACCCAGTATTTTAATCACGCCCATCGCCGAGTCGGGCATTTGTTCCAGGGAGGGTATAAGGGAATATTGGTTGAGAAAGAGGGTTATTTACAGGGGTTGTCACGGTATGTCGTATTGAATCCGGTGCGGACCCGTATAGTGCAACGGGTCGGCAATTGGTTCTGGAGCAGTTATCGGGACATGCTCGGTGAGCGGAGCGCCCCCGAATGGTTGGAAAACGACTGGCTGTTGAGCCGCTTCAATGTCCAGCGTAAACGGACCAATGTGAAATACAAAGACTTTGTGAGGGCGGGGGTGGGCTTGCCGAGTCTCTGGTCAGAGCTCTCACACCAGATCTACTTAGGCGACGAACGCTTTGTCTGGCGGATGCAAAGGAAGCTGGACAAGAACATGGATCTCAAGGAAATTTCGCACGCCTAGCGGCGCCCTATGGCGAAACCACTGGCGTATTATGAATACCCGACTCAAAGATAAGAAGCGCGCAGTGGTGACGGCCTATGCGACCGGTGATTACACGATGAAGCAACTTGCTGGACCCTGTAAGTAATTCTGTGTAAGTGCCCGGTTATAGAGTTTCCGGCA
>JAOTWM010000364.1 GCA_029862885.1 Gammaproteobacteria bacterium | reverse complement strand
GACCCGACCGGACCGCCGATACCCAGCCGGGCTGGCCCTGGTACCGGGCTTGAACAATCGGTCACCGGGTTCATCGCAACATGTACCTCTGTGTCAGCGGAAGCTCATGCGCCGGTTCACAAGTGGCAAGATCGCCGTCAACAAACACATCGAAGGTCTGCGGATCAACTCGCATCTCCGGGCAGGCATCGTTGTGCAGCATGTCCGATTTCTTCAGCCCACGGGTACCACTGGCCGGCAGCAGGGCCTTGGTTAGTCCCAGTTTTTCCGACAGGCCAGCTTTAATCGCCAGTGGATTGACGAAATTTGCGCTCAAATGTTGCTTGGCCAGGCCATAGGCACCCCACTGGTAGCGCATGATCAACGGCTCGCAGGTCATCAGCGATGCCGCACTGTCACCCATCGGTCCCATCGCGATAAAGCCACCCTTGACGATTAACTCCGGCTTGCTACCGAACATCGCTGGACGCCACAACACGATATCGGCCATCTTGCCATCCTCCAGCGAGCCGACATGTTCCTGGATACCAAAGGTGCGCGCCGCATTGATCGTGTACTTCGCGATATAACGCTTGATACGTTCGTTATCACCAATACGGCTCGACTCCGATTTAAGCCTGCCGCGCTGTTTTTTCATCTTGTCCGCCAACTGCCAGGTACGGGTAATGACTTCGTTGATTCGCCCCATACCCTGGCTATCCGACCCCAGCATGGAAATCGCGCCGATGTCATGCAGAACATCCTCGGCCGCGATCGTCTGTGCTCGTATCCGGCTTTCGGCAAAGGCCACGTCTTCAGGAATCGCAGGATTCAGGTGATGACAAACCATGGTCATATCGAGGTGTTCATCGAAGGTGTTGCGGGTAAACGGATTGGTTGGATTGGTCGACGATGGCAAGCAGTTCTGCTGGCCCGCGACGGTAATAATGTCCGGAGCATGGCCACCGCCGGCACCCTCGGTGTGGTACATGTGTATTGTACGACCCTTGATCGCGGCCAGTGTATTTTCGACGAAGCCGCTTTCATTCAACGTATCCGTGTGTAACTGAACCTGGAAGTCCAACTCGTCGGCGACCGACAGGCAACTGTCGATCGCGGCCGGCATCGCGCCCCAGTCCTCGTGGATTTTCAGCCCGAGGCAACCGCCCTCAATCTGGTCATAAAGCGAACGCGGGCGCGATGAATTTCCGCGCCCCAGAAAACCAAAGTTCATCGGCCACTGTTCGGATGCCTGTAGCATCTTGCCGACATTGAAGGCTCCGCCGCAGTCAATTCCAACCGTGATCGGACCGAGCGATCCGCCAAGCATGGTGGTAATTCCTGACGCCATCGCGTGCTCGACCAGTTGCGCGCTGTCGAAGTGAACGTGCACGTCGAGCGCACCGGCAGTCGCGATCAAACCCTCGGCGTCACGCACGGTAGTGGCCGCACCCACGATTAAGCGCGGATCGACACCTTCCATAACCTCCGGATTACCGGCCTTGCCAATACCGACGATCTTACCGTCCTTGATACCGATATCTCCCTTGACGATACCGATCACGGCGTCGATTACCAGCACGTTACAGATCAGCATGTCGAGCGTACCGTCAGCGGAGTTTAACCCGCCCGCAAGTCCCATGCCGTCACGCAGCGTTTTGCCGCCACCGTGCAGGCATTCGTCACCGAGCACGGCAAAATCTTTTTCAACCTCGGCTAGCAAGGTGGTATCACCCAGGCGTACCGCATCACCCGCCGTCGGTCCATACATTGCCGCGTAGTCGCGGCGACTCATCTTCGCCATGTTTATGCCCCCTTGAATCCTGCTGCCCTGGCCCGTTCGAGTGCAGCTTGCCGAACCTCATCGCTTTGCAGAGATCCGTTGGTTAAATTATTCAACCCGTAAACTTCCTGCTTGCCGCCGAAGCGACACAGCGTGCATTCCTTTTCCTGACCCGGCTCGAACCGGACCGCAGTTCCGGCCGGGATATCGAGGCGCATACCAAAGGCTGCTTCGCGGTTGAATTCGAGTGCCTTGTTGGCCTCGAAAAAGTGGAAATGACTGCCAATCTGAATTGGCCGGTCGCCGGTATTCACTGCGCGCAGGGTAATCGTCTCCCGCCCGGCGTTGAGCTCGTGTTCACCCTCTTCGGTAATAATTTCACCAGGAATGATTTGCGAGTCTTCAGGAATTGCTGCCTTACCTGGCCGGATTGGATCGTGCACGGTGACCAGCTTGGTACCATCCGGAAAAACGCCCTCGACCTGCAGCATATTCATCATATCCCCGACCCCGGGCATAACGTCATCACTACTCAAAATGGTACTGCCAAAGGAAATCAGATCGGCGACACTTCGTCCATCGCGCGCACCCTCGAGGATTTCATTGCAAATGATTGCCGTCGCTTCGGGGTAGTTGAGTTTCAGTCCCCGTTCACGACGTTGAGTCGCCAACTGGGCAGCGCTAAAAATAGTTAATCGTTCCAATTCTGTTGGTGTCAAGTACATAAATATGCTCCTCTAATCAGCCATTCATTAAAATTGAGTCCACGACTCAGGTCGTGAACAGGCGCAGTTCGCTAGTTTCGTGCCGCATGGCCGCTATTTCTGCGGCAGCGACATAGGCGTGCATCACGGGTTCCGTCCCAACCTGATTTCCCAGCAACTCCAGCAATACCCGATTCATTCGGCTGCGAATTTGTTGCGCCAGAATATGCCCGACCTTGCCCAGGCGCATAGCTGCCCCAAGCAGATCGGTGCAGACACCGTGGGCTGCCGCCGCCTGGGCCTGAGCTTCGCTAAGGCCCACCTGTCTCCATACGAGCCCCTGCACCACCGGGATATGCCCCCAGGCTGCACCCTGCGTAACCATGGCGCGGTAATCCGCTGCCAGCGGAGTCTGCAGGCGAACATGCATGCTGAGCAGCGCATTACCGTTACGGCGGGAACCTTCGCGTAAACCTTCGGCCAGGCTCATGGTTTCGACCTCACGATCGAGCTCTACCAAGCCTTCGAGATCTCGCCCCAGGCGGTATGCCCTGACCAGTGCAACCCGGTCGAGTGTGGCCCAGCGATGGCGCAACTGACCCTCCACGAATTCTGCGAGTCCCTGTCCTGAGTCTATTCGTCCGTCTGCGTAGAGGGCCTCGAGACCCGATGAAAAGGCAAAGCTGCCACTCGGGAACTGACTATCACCGTGTTGCAGCAACTGCAGCAGGGAAAAGGCGTCGCTGGGGAAGTCACGCTTCGGCATCGATTTATTCTTTCGGCAACTCGAAGCCCACACGGCCCGAGTCCAGCATCGGCTGAATGCGATTGAGATAGTTCTCGACCGGTCCCTCGAGCGGTACCAGCAGACGGGTGCCGTCAAACCGAATACGCCAGTGCAGGTTGCCGGCATGGTAGCCGAGTTCGAGCGCCGCTTCGGCATCGACCGGCACCAGTGTCAACCAGGATTCTTCTTCGACACGGATGACAATGGCCTTGTACTCGTCCAGATACATCACGGCACCGTTGGCAAGCTTCCGCTCGCGCGGCAAGGCGATGCCACACTCGGTGCCTTGATCGGTAACCGCACGCAATCGCCGGCGCGCGATATCCGCACTCGACAGACTGATAAATTCCACCGCACCACGATGTTCCAGATCGTGCAGCTGGCCAGACAGGCCTTCATCGCTGGAACTGCCCAAAATTTCGTTTAACAGCATCATCGCCTGATCACTCCCAATACCTCCGGTTCGCTCTAGATGGTAATGTGCTTGCGCACAAGTTCATCACTCAATTGGCTGATATCGCCGTCACCGACAACGCGACCGCTATCCAGCATCGAAAAGGAATGGCAGGCATTCCTGACAAATGTTAGATTTTGCTCGACAACGATCACCATAATACCCTTTTTTTCGTTTAGGGTGACGATGGTTCCCTCAATCTGTTGCATAATATTCGGCTGTATGCCCTCGGTGGGTACTGATAAGTTAACCTCTCTATTCGAGAAAACTTCCGTAATTCTTGTCTATTTATATTACTGCACTTTTCCAGGACGCAAAGGCGCGCAATCGAATTAATCGATAGTGATTCGCAGAAATTAAATGCCGACCCAAATTGAATTTGTGTACACGGCCGCATGCACGCCTAAAAAGGGTACTGACAAGTTAGCTTCTCAAGTCGAGAAAACTCCCGAAGTTCTTGTTATTTTAGACCACGACACTTCTCCAGGACGCAAAGACACGCATTCGAAATAATCGATAATGGCTTGCAGAAACTAGATGCCGACACAGATTGAATTTGTGTGTACGGCCGAATGCACAGCTAAAAATCGCTGAGCTTTCACAATCGATTAAAATCTACGCATGCCACGTTCTCGAACCCTTGTTGGCTGGTGCGAAAGCTCCGCGCGATTGTTAGCATATTGAGAAGTATCATGAATCGTATCAGGGATTAGCTCTCGATGTGCGACACCATAGCTCCTCAATTTATCCGTTACTATCTTCCTGGGTTCGTCTTGATGTATCTTCAAGAGCCTTTTAAAGAATCGCTTTTCGGCCACACCATCTCGTCGTTTCTGGAGAAACACATCAATAATTTCACCATCTTGATCAACCGCTCGCCAGAGGTAGTGTTGCTGGCCATCAATCCTGATGAAAACCTCATCAATGAAAAATGTATCTCCATATCCCCGGTGTTTTCTCTTTAACCTATTTGCATACATTGGACCAAACTTTTTACACCACAATCGGATCGTCTCGTAGGTAACATTTATCCCACGCTCAGCTAATAAATCTTCAATATCACGATGGCTGAGATTGAATCGTTAGTAGAGCCATACTGCATATTGGATGATTACCGATGGAAATCGGTATCGTTTGTAGATATTTGATCTATTCATCCGGCAATTGTCGCCGAACCGCAGTTAACTGGTCAGTACCCCCCTGTTATATCCAGGTTGATAAAACAAACAACCCGAAGCAGCAGGTTAAGCCACCGATCGAAAGCTGTATGCCGTTATGGAGCCTGCCCTGATTCTGTCCGGAAAGCGCCAGAGGAATAGAAATGACCAGTGAAAATAACAACATGCCGGCAATCGAGCCCAGCCCGAACAGCACCACGTAAATCATTCCAATCCACATGGAATCAATTTTATCGACAACAAGAACCATCAGCGCTGCGGAACCCGCCATACCGTGAATCAATCCCAACAACAGCGCGCGCAATGGGAAGCTTTTTTGATGCGCATGCTTATGCAGCAGCTCTTTGTGGCCCTTGCCCCGTCCATTTTCAGCGTGGCTATGTGCGTGAAAATGGACCTCGCCGTCGTCATGTTGATGTGTATGAAAATGAATCCTCGACTTCACTGCTTTGCGAATCACATCCAGGCCGAGCAAGATCATCAAGCAACCGACAGCGATCTCCAGCCCCATCACCAACCGTTCC
>JAOTWM010000363.1 GCA_029862885.1 Gammaproteobacteria bacterium | reverse complement strand
CGAAAACGCCGGCCAGTTGAAGCAATTCTGCGAGACCCTGGTGGACTATATAGCGGCAGGACATTTCGGCCTTTACCAACGTCTTTCCGAAGGCACGGAACGGCGCAACCGTGTCGTCGAAATCGCCCACCAAGTCTATCCGGAAATAGAATCAATCACCCATTTCGCCGTCACATTCAGCGACGAGTGCGACGCCAATCGGTACCAACGCACCGAACAGATCATGAGCAATTTTTCGAAGCTGGCGGAACGACTATCCACCCGTTTTGAACTCGAAGACAAAGTCATACACAGCATGCTCAACTAAGTACGCCACCGTCAATTAAAGATGCCTCTGATCAATTCATGACCGGCCGACTTGAGTCCAAAATCACCCGCTTCGGCGTTGCGAATCTTGGCAATAGCTGGCTGTTACCTGCGATCCGCGCCTAGTATCGGGCGATTTTGACTCTCAATCCGGCTCGCCTAGAATTAATCAGAGGTTCCTGAACACTTACTCATATACGCACGGCGGTAGCCGGCTTCGGTACCACGATCTGTCTCCCGATAACCGAGGTAGGCACAGATCGCAATATTCTCGGTCATGAGTTCATGGGTGGGGAATGGAGTGCTCATAGGTAGGATCCATACATCGTTTGATCACATCGAAAGCGCCCGCATCGGCAGCTCATATTTCCACCCTAGTCGTGCCGTTCATCAAGCGGTCAGTGCTGTACGCCGGCGCAGCATCAGATACAAGCCCCAAATACTGGTGGCCGCCAACAGATGCTTGACGGCATGACCGCTGACGAATTCCTCGCTCAGCGCAAAAATCTCAGTATCGAACAGCTCTGCTACCTTGGCGGCCATGTACCCGCACAAAGCGTATAGCAAATAAAGCCGATGCGAATATCGGCTGGCGCCAATAAACGGGACGATTACCAAGCATATCAACGGGAAAAATTGTACCCATGCGTAAAGACGCAAATCGTCGGTATGTTGCCAGTGCCAGACACTGCTCACGCCCAACACACAGGCCGGGATCAGCAACCAGCGTTGTAGGCGCGGATTAATCCACTCCACCAACAACGCGACAAACAACCCCATAAAAACCACCGTCATCGGCAACCGATCCCATACCAATCTGCTGTTGCCCGGTCGCCAATGATAGTATCCCGATCCCAACCCCACGGCGATAATACCCGCAAACAACACACACCACGCAGCACGCGACTCCATCGGAGCAAGTGTGAAGGCGGCGAAAAGCCCGACGATGCCTACCGCAAGAAACGCAAGATTCGACAATACGTTCCAGGCATTGGGTATACCCCAGATTGAACGGGTGTCCGCAAAGCGATGATAATTCGGGTCTTGCGGGATTGGGTCAAGAAAGAGCAGCAGCAACAACGAAGCGCACACAATGGCGGCGATTAGTAATTCGTTGCGGTAGCGCGACAACCACATACACCAATGATTAGGTCTTGTGATCCTTCGGCAACACCAACATCGTCGGGATCGTAACGTGGGCCGGTCGTGTCAATGCAAACACGACGGCATCGGCCACATCGTCTGGCACCAGCGGCCGCTCGACTTGCATCGGCTCCTTGGGATGCACCGGGAAATCGCGATGTAATTCCGTCATAACGAGCCCGGGCTGAATACACGTCACATGAATCGGCCGCCGTGCCAACTCGATCCGTAGCGCTTCCGATAATGCTTCGATCGCGTATTTGGTGCCGGCGTAGGCGCCCGTAAATATCCGGACCTTGGTACCCAAGACACTCGAGATATTGAGCAAATGGCCGCTGCCCATTTTATCGAATTGTTTCACCGCCGTATAGGCGACGCGAAAGGCCGCTTCGACATTGATGCGCACCATTTCGCACACTTTTTCGACATCGATCCTATCGATCGGGCCATTATGAATGACACCTGCATTATTAACGACAATATCGCAACGGCCGTATTCGCCGACCGCCAAATCCATTAGCGACTGCGCAAGCCGCGGTTCACAAATGTCGCCGGCCAAATGCGCTGCCCCATCGAGTTGCGCTGCGGTCACAGCGAGTTTGTCTGCGTTACGGCCAGTGATCACAACCCGTGTGCCGGCATCGTGCAACCGTTTCGCGATCGCCAATCCAATCCCACTGGTAGCACCGGTAATAACTGCTACCCTATCGCGTAACGTCGTCATAAAACCAAATTTTCCAGGCAGGGTCAGCTCATCGCCAGTTTTTGCTCCTGCAAAACTGGCATACATTACGTCCATGTAAATAACAAACGACGGGGGCATAAAGCCCCCGTCGAACTGCCTCTATTATTGTTTGTTTACTCCGATACGTCCGCGAACTTTCCATCAACAACCTTCAACACGCGAATACCACCGGAACCGTCACCTACTTCATTCATGGTAGTGGAACCGGATACGCCCGGGTATCCTTTCACTTCTGACCAGCACTGACGAATCTTATCGCGGTCGGACTCGAGATCGTCTTTCTTATTGGTCACGCCGTATTTTTCCATGCACCCCTTGGTGATGTACAGCGTGTCGTAACCACGCGGCGCACTGTATGGAAATTGCTTGCCACCGTTGCGGGCATGCACTTTTTTTACAAAATCCTGTACCATCATGCTTGGATCGTCCATCCATGCCGCGGTCGACATATAACTTCCCTCGGTAGACTTACCACCCAATTCGATAAACCCGGGTGCACCCGCGCAGGCACCGCCTACGACCGGTTGCTCCATGCCTTGGCGGCGCATCTCCTTTACGATGCCCGCCGCCTGCTGGTAACACGCGCCGAGCGCGACACCGTCAGGGTTCATCGATTTCGCCTTGGTGATCTGCGCCGAAAAATCCGTATCTTCGGTACGATAGGTCATGGTATCGAGAACTTCGATATCCTCGTTCTTAAACAAGAACGGCAACACTTTCGAGCCTTCGGCTTTGGATACGGCGTCTTCCAGGTCGTGGATGATTACTACCTTGTTAATACCGTACGCCTTTTTCCATGCGCTGACGACAGGGCCAAGTTGCTTGTCGCTGGTCAAACTGTTGCGGAACCCCCAAGCGCTGAGTTTGGACAATCCGGGTTTGGCCGAACAGTACGAGATCACTGGTACCTTCAAACGATCGAGTAGTGGATAGATCACCTCAACCACCGAGCTAAAACACGGTCCGATCACGGCGAGAACATTGTCGCGAGTTGCAAGCTTATTGATGATGTTGATGCCTTCCGATTCCTTGGCGGCATAATCGTATTCGACAAGCTTGATCGGCACGCCACCGATGCCTCCCGCCGCATTAATTTCCTCGGTGGCGAGTTGGACACCAATTTGCGCATTTTCGCCCCAGGCATTGCCCTTACCGGTAAGCGGATACATCACACCGATTTTCACAGAACGGCCCGATAGCTCGGCACTGGCAGGTGACGCTGCTACGAACAGCGCAGCAAAGACGGCCGTAGCCGTCAGTAATGACATTACACGATTACCCATTCCTTACTCCTCCGATTTTGGCCCCATTCATAAAATTAACGCTTCCGGGCAGGGGTTGACCCGATTGCCCCCAGTCTACTGAAACTCGGGCGAAGCGTCGACCGACGCAGCCTGATCGCTGCCACGCTGTCCCAAATAAGTCCGCCGTATCTGTGGGTCGTCCAACAGTTCCCCGCCCGTGCCTTGTAACACCACGCGGCCGCGTTCCAAGACGTAGCCCCGGTCCGCCAGCTGCAACGCTCGCCGCGCATTTTGTTCGACAAGAAAAATCGTTTTTCCACTCTCCTTAAGATTGCGCAACGTCCGGAAAATCTCCGTCACCACCATGGGCGCCAGCCCCAACGATGGCTCATCCAATAATAATATTTTCGGTCGCGACATCAAAGCTCGGGCAATCGCCAACATTTGCTGTTCGCCGCCGCTCAATAAGCCCGCCAGTTGATCGTGTCGTTCTCCCAACGCGGGAAACTGCAAATACGTAGCCTGCACGTCCTGTTCAACATCCTTATCACTGCGGATATGGGCGCCCATTTTCAGGTTTTCGTATACCGTCATGCGTTTCAACATGGCCCGGCCTTCGGCCACCTGGCTGATACCCAAATTGACAATTTTGTGGGGCGCAAGCCGGTGAATGTCCCGATTTTGGAAACGGATGATGCCCTGCGTCGACCGTACTAGCCCAGACACGGTCTTGAGCAATGTAGTTTTACCCGCGCCGTTGGCACCGATCAGCGATACGATTTCGCCCTGCTCCACGCTCACGTCCACGCCATGCAACACTTCGCTCTTATCATAACCGGCATGCACGCCTTGAATCGCAAGCCAGCTCATAAGATTTCGTCCTCGCCGAGATATGCCTCGATCACGGCCAGGTCGCTTTGAATTTCCGAGGGCAGGCCTTCGGCAATTTTCTCGCCGAAACTCAGCACGGTAATACGATCCGATATGCCCATAATGAGGTTCATGTCGTGCTCCACCAACACGATGGTGACACCACGCGCGCGAATGCGCGTAATGTGCTGATCCAGATCCTCGGTTTCTTGTGGATTCATGCCGGCCGCGGGCTCGTCCAACAATAGCAGTCGCGGATCGGTGGCTAATGCGCGCGCTATTTCCAAGCGGCGCCGCTCACCGTATGCCAAATCAGAAGCGTCGGCGTCACGCTTCCCTGCGAGGCCGAAAAAATCCAGCAATTCGACCGCCCGCTCGCGCATGCGTCGCTCCTCGGGGGCTGCTGCGAACGGTCGCTGCAATATCGTCTTGCGAAACACGCTCCATAATGATGCGTAGGCTTTCGCATGCTCGCCCACCATGACATTCTCTAACACCGTCATGTGTTCGAATAATCGGATATTTTGAAAAGTACGGGCGATACCAAGCTCAGCGCGACGATAGGATTTCAGTGTATCGATTCGTTTACCTTCAAACCGAATATCCCCCTTGTCTGGCGTTAACGTGCCACTCAGAATATTAAACAATGTTGTCTTACCGGCGCCGTTGGGGCCGATGATGGCGTGAATGTGCCCGCGTTGAACATCCACATCGACATCGTTCAACGCATTGAAACCGCCAAATCGTTTACTGAGGCCATTGACTGTAAGACATACGCCGGTGGTAGCATCAGACATCCGATCCGTCCCTACGCCAAAATGCCAGGCGGCGTATGCCACGTCGAGTCAACATCCCCTGAGGTCGCAAGATCATCATACCGATCAGGATTAAACCGTACGCAATCAGGCGTTTTTCGTTTTCAAAATCCAACAAGTCGTACATCCAATCATAAACGGCGTCACCGTAAGGCATGGCATCGGTCACCGCGACTGGAATCAACTCCATGAGGTCTCGCAGTTCCCGCAAACCTTCCGGTAGCAGCGATAAAAAACAGGCACCCAGGATCGGCCCCCAATACGTAGTGGTGCCACCGACCACGGCAAA
>JAOTWM010000362.1 GCA_029862885.1 Gammaproteobacteria bacterium | reverse complement strand
GCTGATGCTTCGGTTGGCGTAAAGACGCCTCCAAGAATGCCACCGAGAATGATAATCGGCATCAATACTGCGAGTATTCCATCCTTAATTACGTCCAGCTTTTCCTGCCAGGTGGTCGAAGGTGTGACCGGCAAATTAAGGCGCCGGGCATAGAAATAGCACAATGCCATCAACGCCATCGCGTTGACAACGCCCGGTAAAATTCCCGCGGCGAATAGACCGCCGATAGAAATGCCCGAGACAATTCCAATGATAATCAAATCAATGGAAGGCGGGATTATTGAGGCGGTCGCGCCAGAGGCCGCTAACAACGCGGTAGCAAAAGCTGGAGGATACTTGCGTTTGAGCATTTCCGGCATGGTGGTTGATCCGATCGCTGCGGTATCGGCACTTGCTGATCCGCAGACCCCTGAGAAGAACATCGTCGATAGAATAACTACGAAGCCGAGACCGCCGCGGACTCTGCCAACAAATATCAACGCAAGATTAACAATCCGGCGCGCGATGCCGCCGCTGCCCATAATAGTTCCGGCAAAGATAAACATCGGTATGGCGAGGAGGGTGAATGAGTCCATACCAGCCAGAATTTTCTGCGGCATCAGAACCAAGAAATCGGGGGACATGTAAAATAACGCCGCCATGGTCGCAGCGCCAATCGCAATCGCAATGGGTACCGAAAAAAGCAGCGTAATAAGCAGGATGAGGCCGGCGACGATTTCCATCGTGTTCTCGACTTAATCCGTTAATCCGATAGTGTGGTGAGTCAACTCGACCCAGGCAGAACGTAAGGTCTCAATTAGAATTAACGCGCAACCGACCACGATAGAAGCATAAGGTATTTGCATCGAAATCTGCAGTGCGGGCGCGATATGGCCATCAACGCCGTTTACGAAAATAACAGAATAATAAAGCAACACCGCAAAAAACAGAGCAACCACCAGATGAACCAAAACGGCCACAAATCGTTGGGCTTGACCTGGGATTCTTTCAACTAGAAATTTCAATGCGAAATGTGATTTGGTCTTGAATCCATACGCTGCACTCAACATTGATAACCACATCAATAAAAAACGCGCGAGTTCTTCCGACCAGGATAACGGGGCTTGCAGCACATAGCGGGCAATCACTTGACTGAATACCACAATAGTCATTGCAATCAACAGACTGCAAATCGCAGTTTCAAGAGGATGCCGCAGTACCTTAAACGCCAGAAGTAAAATTGTTTTGATTTTCATTGGTCGTCATTCCGGGAAAATTCGTCACTCCATATCTGACGAGCTCCGTCGCTGCGCGATCAATTCATATCGGGCTGGACAGATTGTCGCCAACCTGGCCAGCCCCAGGATCCGATTGATCAATTCGACAATCGGGTAGAAGTAAACAAATAGATTACTGTCTAGTCAGTTCTTCAATGGCCGCCATGCCGCCTACCTTATCGGCATTCTTTTCGTAGACTGAGCTGACCTTATCTCGGAAAAGGTTGACGTCAACGCTTTCAAACTCCAGGCCTTTTGATTTCAGAGTGGCCAGTGCTTCGTCGGTCATTTTCATCATTGCGCTGCGTTGTTCCGCAGTCGCAGCTTCAGCCGCTGCACGTACCTTGTCCTGGATGTCTGCCGGCATCTTGGAAATAGCTTTATTGCTGCAGATCAGGCCAGCTGCGAGATACATGTGCCCGGTTAAAGAGACATGTTTAGTCACTTCATAGAAATTCTCAACCAGTAGATCAACATGATCCGTTTCCGCGCCGTCGATAACTCCCTGTTGTAATGAGGTATATACCTCGCCAAATGACATCGGTGTCGCCTGGGCGCCCAGGGTGTTGAAAGTATCAATTAAAACGGGACTGCCCATGACCCGAATCTTCAGACCCTTTAAATCCTCAGGTGTTTTGACTACGTGTTTTCCATTCCAGACATTGCGTATGCCAGAAAACCACCAGCCCAGAAAATCGGCATCCAAATTTGCTTCAACCTTGTTCGCGAGTTTCTCTCCAATCGGTCCATCCACAACACGGTAAAAATGATCAAGATCGTTGAAGACGAATGGCAGGTTAAATAAATCTGCTTCGGGAACAAAAGGGGCCAGTCCTCCACCTGCACTTTCTACAGCGCAGGCGATAGTGCCTTGTTTAATCATCTGACTGGTCTCTTCTTCACTACCAAGCTGTTCGCCTGGAAAAATCTGCACTTCGACGGCCCCGTTAGTGCTGCTCTCCAAGGTCGTTTTAAACATCATCGCACCATCCTGGAAGGGGTGTTGCTCTGGACCGTTGTGGGCAAGCTTCAAGGTATACTCAGCACTCTGCACCGGACTCGATACGGCCGCTGCAAACGCAGTTATTGTCACCAGTTTTGTAATCATCTTCATGGCTTTCTCCTCTATGTGATGTGTGGTTGTTGTGGGTTAAATTTATCTACTGTCGTGACTAATGCTTGATCGGTTTATCCATGGCACCGCCCCAAATATCACCAACTGTAAAACCGTTTGGAAACGGATCACCCGGATCAGTAACGTATTGTGCGATCCCGGTTATCCAAGCTTGGCCACGAATGATGGGTACCACCGCGGTTTGTCCGCCAACGGCGGTCTCGCGTATAAGACGTCCGCTAAAAATGGTCCCAAGAATGCCTTCGTGACGAAAATCCTGATCGAGTGCAAGTTCCCCTTTGGCATGCAAAGCGGCCATACGAGCACACGTGCCGGTTCCGCATGGTGATCGATCAAGCACGCCGGTCCATGTTTCTGGCCGATCCCAGTCCAGCTGGCCGGTTGAGACCACTACGGCGTTCTTCCCACTTGCTCCTTCAGCACGGGGTGTGCCGGTCATGACGCAAATCGTAACGCCATTAATGTTTGGATTTTCGGGGTGGACACAGGGCAATTGCTCTCTCGCAGCTGCTTTGATCATTTCACCAGCTCGGGTGATTTCTCCGGCGCGGTCGGGGACGAGCTCCAGGCCAATTTTTTCTGCATCCGCAATGACGTAGAACATGCCGCCCCAGGCAACGTCCACAGTAATCTTCCCAAACTCTGGCACTTCAATTTGTCTGTTCAAGTGAACCGCAAATGCAGGTACGTTCTCAAATGTCACGCCAATGACCTTACCATTTGAAACTTCCGCTTCGACCGTTACCAGGCCGGCGGGTGCTTCCAGAGTCAACTGGGTGATCGGTTCAGTAACAGTGACCATTCCAGATTCGATCAATGCCGTCGTAACGCAAATAATATTACTTCCCGACATCGCGGGATATTCTACTTGCTCCATGATGATAAAGCCGGCATCGGCTGCCGGGTTTGACGATGGCAGGATCAAGTTGCAATTGGCCGCGGGATAACCTCGTGGTTCACGCAACATGCGTTTTCTTAAATCATCTGCTTCGGTTTCGAAATAGCGCATCTTGTCGAACATGGTTTCACCCGGCACATCAAGTACACCACCGACGATCACCCGGCCGGGTTCACCACAGGCATGCAGATCGATAGCGTTTATCATGCGAGATATATTCATTATTTAGTCGCCCAGGTTACTTGCATTTTCATCCAGTCTGCGGTGTTGTGAAAATCTGATACCACGCTCCCCGGAGGAACCAGCGCGTCACAGTCAGCACGGGTTTCATCATCGAGCTGCATGTCTTTAACGGGTAACAGACTTTCCAGCTGTTCAACTGTTCGCGGGCCAATCAACGGCGCTGTGATACCCGGTTGATCCTTAACCCATAGAATAGATAACTGGGCCGGTGACAGGTCAATCCTTTGCGCCAGTTTAGCGAACTCCATACCCACTTCAATGCCCTGTTTGGTGACCCGATCCGAATAAAAACCTCCCCGTAATGCGGCGCGCGAATTTTCTGGAAAATCCTGTGTTGAAGTGTAACGCCCCGCTAGAACGCCCATCGCCATTGGCGCCCAGGCCACCAGGCCCAGTCCGTGTTTCTGGCACAACGGTATCAGCTCATTCTCTATGCGTCGGTCGAGCAGATTGTAAGGGGGTTGCTCACAAACAAATCGAGCATAGTTTTTAAGTTCGCTAACCATAATGGCGTCCATCACAGCCCAGGCAGGGTGGGTGGAGCACCCGATGTACCGTACCTTACCCTGGCGGACCAGATCGTTCAGTGCACCCAATTGTTCATCCCAGGGAATATCCGGTGAGGGCCGGTGAATCTGGTAAAGATCGATGTAGTCGGTTTGCAATCTGCGCAACGAGTTTTCGCATGCGCGAATAATATTAAGACGCGAATGTCCATGATCATTGGGACCAAACAGCGTCGGATCGTCGACCAAGTATCCCGGTCGGCGACGGCCATGGTCGACCTTGGTAGCAATCAGGGTTTGGTGGCGTTTACCGTTGTCTTTTAAGGTCTGTCCGATAATTTTTTCACCTTCTCCATCGGCATAAACGTCACCGGTATCAACCAGATTAATTCCCGCATCCAGGGCGACGTTCAAAATACGTGACGATTCTTCTGCAGAAGTTGGATCGGCAAAGTTGTCGGTCCCCAGGCAAAGACTGGATACATGGACTCCGGTATTTCCTAATGATCTATATTCCACAATTATCCTCGAAACGGGTTACTGCATTATTAATAAAACCAGACAACTATTTCATGATGACATCATACTGCGTAACGTGGTTTGAGCCGTGACTAAGACTTCTTTGAAGTTAAAGTTCTGCCTAAGCTCTGCAGTCATTTTCCGCATCGGCGATCGAACCGGACCAGCAGAAAATCCCCGTTGGGCAGCAGCAAATTTTACAAATTTGGCAAACTAGCCACCACTTTCGATGACAGACGTTAAAGGTAAAAGTGCATGCATCATTAGCAGTGCCTTATCAAAATCCTTATCTCGTGCACAAGTACCATAAAAACTAACCACTTCCTAGAATAATGAAATTTTCCATTGGTGTGACCCAACTGGTTGCACCGTGCTGCAGCGTGGTGCAATTCGGCAACGGACGTGCCGGATTTAAGTTAGTTTAATCAGATAGTTGAGGTTGCCGTAGAAAACTTCGAACCAGGTGGTCGGGGGTTCGAGTCCCTCCGGGCGCGCCATTAACTACTTGTTTTCATGAGCTAAAGTACAGGCTCGATTGAGACCGAATTACTGCAGGCTTTAATCAACGCGGGCCTGCTTTAGTCGTAACCAGTCCTCGGCCGTCAAGCGACCGATAAAGTGAAAACCGCCCTCGGCGCCAGCCTGAAACACAACTCCTTCGCCTTCGTCGGGATAAACCGGCGTGGCTGCCCGCGCCACATTGCCATGCGCCACGATCAGCGTGTTGCTGCCCTTGGCGGGCGGTGTCGCCAGCAGCGCCTGCGCGCTGGCGACGACTGCCGATCGTCCACCGAAATACTCGGCTACGCGCAGGTTGACTACCGCCGTGCTTGCCTGCACGGGTCCGAGGTTCATCAACCTTGCCG
>JAOTWM010000360.1 GCA_029862885.1 Gammaproteobacteria bacterium | reverse complement strand
GAGACGCTGTTGCTGAATCTCACGTGGGCCGCCAATGAGATGCTTTCCGCGACCGTGTACGGGGTGGTTCAGTCGGTGGACTATGAGCAACGCGGGGAACAGAGCACGATCCGCGCCGGGCGCAAGGTCATTATCGGTGAGTGGCAAATTGACACTGAGGATGAAGCCAATATGATCGGCCTGGCGCTAAACTGGGAAGCCATTAAGGACAAACTGAATCTAACCCTCGACCTGTCGTACCTCGACGCGGATAGCGATGTCTCGACAGTATGGTTAACGAGTACGAATCCGCCGAACGAGTTCCCAGCGCATTCGAACAAGGTTACGCGTCTCGACCTCACTGCCGACTACCGGCTAAATGAGCGCACCAGTATTATTGGGCGCTGGATTCACGAGAACGACGACAGTGTGGACTGGGGCTGGAACGACAATATCGACGACATCTCGGCCGTTGCGTTCGGCTACGCTGCGCCGGATTACAGTGCAAACGTATTTGCCCTATCGGTCCGTCATCGTTTCTGACGGAAAGACAAAACGATAAAACAAGGTCGGTGACGCGTTGGGATCGCTCACCGACCTTGTTGCTGCAAGGTGATGGCCAGAACCGCGTGCTGTGGCACGCGCTCGGTTCACTTTCCAACCATTCGGTCGGAATCCCCGGGTATCGCGCGCGTGAGTCCGGGCCCGGTTTCGGCGAGACCTGAAGATGCATCCAACTTGTGCACGTCAATAGACTCAATGACGGCACATGGGCCAGAATCTCGCACCCTAACGCGGAAATTTCCCGCGCCTAAACACCCCGGATGTGGAAACGTTGGGCGCCAGTCTATCGCGAAAAATTTGGCAAAAAATAATGTTGAACAGGCGATAAATGAGCAATTGCGCCAAGGGTTGGCGAAACAAGCACAATCAGCAATCGTAGTGACTGAAAACCGCAGCACACGGGTCTGCCAACAAATTCACCCTCGTGCAGGTAGCATCGGGTGAGTACGGTTCGCGCCGTCAGGCCG
Organism: Gammaproteobacteria bacterium; assembly: GCA_029862885.1. Taxonomy (GTDB): domain Bacteria; phylum Pseudomonadota; class Gammaproteobacteria; order Arenicellales; family JAOTWM01; genus JAOTWM01. The sequence continues at coordinate 4,417 of JAOTWM010000360.1, read as the reverse complement.
ACATGACAACATTTCCTACGCCGGCCGATTATCCAGCCAGCTGTAGTAGCGGATGGCTGGCGCGAGAAACCAGGGATTTCCGGTGTAATACGGCCGTGACTGAAACGTAGTGAGGTCCAAAGGGCTGCGACCCTCTGCAAGCCCAAGAACCTGTTGGCCGATTCGCGTCCCAAAGTAGCTGGCCAGGGATATGCCGGAGCCACAATATCCCATCGAATAGTAGATGCCATCCCGTTTGCCAAGGTGCGGCATGGTGTCAAAGGTGTAACCGACAAATCCCATCCACGAATGGCTGACGCAAAATTCATCTAACTCGGGAAAGCGCTTTACCAACTCCTTATGTATTGCGGGTGCGTTCACGCGCGCGTCGGTTTCCTTGATCGAGGTCCGTGCACCGAAAAGAATCCGTCTGCGTTCAGGGCAGGTGCGGTAATACACGACGAGCTTCCGCGTATCGCTGATCACGCGGTCGTTAGGTATCAAAGAACGAATGAGGTCATCCGGCACGGGCTCGGTTGCGATCATGTAACTTCCGATGGGAATAATTCTACGTTGATGCCAGCGCGATAACGTTTTGGTGTAGCCGCTGGTGGCGATGACAACATCTCTCGCAACAAGAGTGCCTTTTTGTGTGTCTAACTGGAATCCACTTTGAGTGTGCGAGATCGCGTTTACCTTGCAGTGTGGCTGGATATCCGCTCCTGCTTGGACTGCCCGTCCCAATAATCCCTGATGATATCTGGCCGGGTCGAGCGACGCGTGTCGCGGATGGACGATACCCCCATGGTATAGATCGCTCGATAATTCCTTATGTTGGTCCTGGCGCGACACCATGTAGGAGTCGGTTTCGAGGCCTTTGACGGGGGAGGCGAACGTTTCCTCCAGTAATGTATAGTGTTTGGGTGTGTGTGCCGCATGGAAGCGGCCACATCGTTTGAAGTCACAATCGATTTCCTCGTCTTTAATAAACTCGCCAATCCATTGCAATGCGTTGTGCCCCTCCTTAAGAATATTAAACGCGAGTTCGCCGCCATATTTCTTCTTTAATCCTTCATAGCTGGGTTTGAGACTGGTGCTGACCTGCCCGCCATTCCTGCTGCTGCAACCCCAGCCTGCTGCCTCGGCATCCAAGACCACGGTTTGGCGCCCGCCTCGGGCAGTTTGTATCGCGGCACATAAACCCGTGTAACCCGAACCGATAATGGCGACGTCCGCTTCACCCGGTAACGCTTGGTGGTTACTTTCGGGGCGCGGTGTCCTGTCCCACCAAAACGGTTGGTCTATATAATTGGACGTAAACAATTCGCTAGTCACCGCAGTGACTTCCATTCACGATAATCACGGGTGGGTTCAGGTTCTGAGGTCTTCATTGATCATGTCAGCGCCTTTTTCGCCCACCATTATACTTGCAGCGTTCGTGTTTCCGGAAATGTAGGAAAAACGGAAGCGTCGACCACTCTGAGATTCTGCATCCCATGTACTTTCAATCGATGGTCGACGACTGAATTGCTAACACTGGTGCCCATAGTGCATGTGCCAACGGGATGAAACACGGTATCGCCGCGTTGGCGAAAATCTTCAATTAACGCATTGTCGCCGTCGACTTGATTTCCAGACAAGATCTCTTCGACGACAATCGACTGCATCGAAGGTGCACTGACTATCTTTCGAATAAGTTTCACGCTTTCAAGCATTTCCTCTAAATCGTATTCGTGCGAAAGGTAATTGGGACAGATCTCGGGTGAAATATTAGGGTCTTTGGAGATAATATTTACATAGCCGCGACTTTTTGGACGGCACTGCGATGTTCCGATCTGAAACCCCGAAAATGTGTCCAGTTTGATCATAGGGCGTTTGCCTGTCGGCGCTGATAAGTAGCTAATAGGTTGATAGTAGAGCTGAACATTTGGCCGCTTCCGATTTTCGCTGGATCGTACAAATCCGCCACTTTGATTAACGCTCAGCGAAAACGGCCCCGATCGAAATAGCAAGTATTGCATCGCGGACAGGACTTTTCCTGACAGTGAGTTAAATCGGTCGTTTAGGGTGGGTACTATTGATCGATAGTAATAATTCATTCCTAAATGATCCTGCAAATTTCGGCCAACCTGAGGGGAGTGATGTACCACGGGTATCTCCAGAGCTTGCAGGGTTTCTTTGTCCCCAATTCCGGAACATTGCAGGAGTTGTGGAGAATTAATCGAGCCGGCCGATAGCACCACTTCCTTCACAGCCATTACGCTGACAAGCTCACCTTTACAGTAGAATTCCACTCCCACGGCGCAGTTGCCCGCAAATAAGAGCTTGCTTACAAAGCAATTGGTTTTAATAGTGAGGTTTCTTCTTCCCCTCGCCGGGCGTAAGTAGGCGCGAGATGCGGACATTCGGCGGCCGTCTTTAGTATTTATTTGCCAGTAGCCAACCCCTTCTTGACTTCCCGCATTGAAATCCGGATTCGCGCTCAGCCCAATTTCTTTGCAGGCGCTAATGAAGTTTTCGTTTGTTGGGTGCATGTCCCGGATTACCTGGTTAACATAGACGGGGCCGTTCTTGCCGCGCAGCTCACTGTCGGTGCATGCCACCGTTTCCAGTTTCTTAAAGTAAGGCAGCACGTCATCCCAGCCCCAACCGGTGTTTCCCGCCGCGTGCCAATCGTCAAAATCCTCGGCCTGTCCACGAATAAAAACCATGGCGTTGATCGAACTGGAGCCGCCCAACACCTTCCCCCGTGGCCAATAGCCTCGGCGGTTGTTAATGCCCGGGTCCGCGGCGGTCTGATATCGCCAATTGACCTTTCCATCGTAATACGTCTTGGCGTATCCAATCGGAATGTGGATCCAGGGACTGGAATCCGGACCTCCTGCTTCCAGTAATAGAACACTGTGTTTGCCGCTTGCAGACAACCGGTTGGCGACAACGCAGCCGGCAGAGCCTGCCCCGACAATCACGTAATCATAGTATGATGACATCTTGTTTATTAGATCGGCATTGAGCCAAATTTCGACATCGAGAGATCGTTTTGTACAACTAAACATAATTGAAGTGCAATATCACCTAGATAGAGTAGTAGCCCGGAAGTCTCGCGAGGAGCTTTATAAGAAGTTGGTACTGGTGGCTAATTGTCTACTCGCGATCGTCGATGTCTGATATATAAGGGGCAGAATTTCTTTCTTTATGGCAAGAATATGTGAGGGGGTTTGCCGCTTCCGGGCAACAGCTCGGACGTGCAGAGAATAGTTAATGATTAGTAATTTCGTAGGCGAGGAGCGCATGCTGACGCTGGCAGCGAGCGGTTCTTTCATCATATCTAGTTGCGGGACAATTGCCGGTGCGCGCAGTGCGGCGACCCATCGATAGGCCGCCGCACCCTTAGGCTTACGCAGATCGCCGCGATATTGTGATATTCGATAATCACCGAATACTTCATGGGCGCACGACGTTAACGATGAATGGACGGCGCTGGTTGCAATGGATGCAGGTGGAGCGCGGAGATTTTCATAGTATGCTTCGAATCACGGCGGAGCGCTTGGGACTTGAGCACGATGCTTCGCCATTGCTGCGCGGTGCTTACGCTTGATGTCGATCCATACAACAGCATCGAAGATCCGAATCGGAGTGCGTGTACGGGTGTGTTGGTAGTAACGGGCGGTAGCCGCGGCATCGGCGTGGAAATCCGCCGCCTTGCGGCCGCAAAAGGCTGGACCATTTGCGTAAACCACTCGAATTCCCGCGATGAGGCAGATCACGTGGCCAATGCAATCAACCAAGCTGGTGGCGGATATGTCGGTAGACAACGTAGCCACAATGTTCGAACGGGTGGGCAAGGAACTCAGCACTGTCACGGTTCTGGTCAATGATGCATGCGGTGGCTGGGTCAGCCCTTGATCGGGAAATTACCGGTTCCGTTTGGTTTTTTGATACTGCAGGCGGTCCGGCCATATAACGAAGGATGTATAGACTGTGGATATTATTTGCTGCAAACTCGCTTTACATAAATGGAAATGTTGAATGATTGTTTTAAGGGCATACTGCTAAGAATGTCATTTAACAACAGACTAAGGTGTAACATATGAGCACATTATCTAGAATCGTTGCGTTCACGGCAATTATTGTATCTTTCAGCGTACTGTCTTCGCACTCGTTGGCTGATAATCCGACGCCCTATGCCGACACAGTCGTCACTAAAACTTCGTTGTCGTATGGGGATCTCGTCGGTCGACTGGAGACAGCTATCAACGACAATCGTATGGGTCTCGTGGCGCGGGCAAGTGCGACGGCTGGTGCTAACAGTATCGGTGTGACGATCCCGGGTAATACGGTTATCATGGTTTTTAATCCCAAATTTGCGGTTCGAATGCTTGAAGCGAGCGTTGCCGCTGGCATTGAGGCGCCCATCCGGTATTACATAACCGAGAAC
>JAOTWM010000361.1 GCA_029862885.1 Gammaproteobacteria bacterium | reverse complement strand
GACGCCATGTCCGCTTTTCGGCCATTGAGGTCCGCTTTCGGGGGTCTAACGGACATCAGAAACGTGGTTCGCGACTTCCGCTTGTGACCCAACCCGGACATCCATAACGCGCCCACTCAGTGCGGAACCCATCTCCTCACAATCGCGGTATCGCTGAATTAATCGATCATTAACCATAAGTGCGATTAGTCCGGTCTCGGCATGATCACCGGGTGGGCTGATTCCATGAGGGCTCGTCTACTATTGGCTGGCGTGGCATTTGGCGCATTGGCGTGCTCTGACGCTCAGGCTTCGGAGCTCGAACGTGTCGCTAATTCCATTTATCCGGAACAATCCGATCGTGGATGGAGTGGCTTTTATCTTGGCGCGGCGACAGGTGTTACGGCTGACAAGACAGACTATTTCGTCACCGCTCCTGTCGGAAACACATTTGTTTCCTCCCCCGGCGAATTCACCGATACCGGTATTATTGGCGGGCTTTACGCTGGCTATGATTTCGATTTGGGCGATTTTGTTATCGGTTTTGAAGGTGATATTGCGGCCCTTGGCGGCATCTCACAGGAAGATTATTTTTTCGGCGCCAAGACCGACGAGACTATCTCAGAATCGATTGATTGGCTGGCAACCTTGCGAGCCCGGGCGGGCTACGGATCGGATCAGTACCTCGTTTATCTGACCGGCGGACTCACGGCTGGCCATGTCAATGCCGATTACAATTACAGCAATACTGTGATCACGACCTTCTCTTACGATGGCTCGGCTTCAGGGTTCGAATTTGGATGGGTGCTTGGCGCTGGGATCGAAACGAGGCTTGATAGTCGTTGGTCGGTACGCGCGGAATTCATGCACGTCGATCTCAACGACACTACACTGTCGGCCTTCAACGCCTTCAACGGTGTGACAAACACCGTTCGCTTCGAAAATGAGCTCGATATCGCAAGGGTCGGTCTCACGTTTCGGTATTAGAAGCAAAGTTCCGTCGTAAGATACGGACACGTTAGGTCCTCAAGCAAAAACGATTACGATGTCGGCGCGCTTTCCTTATTGCGGGCCGCTAGTCGCTGCTCATAGTCGCTCCGCAATATTGCAAACAACAATTGGTCAACCCGTTTGCCTGAAGCAGCAGACCGATGCTCACTGAGAATGCCTTCCAGATGAAGATTGTGTGCCAGGCAAACGGCAATTGCCGGCGCATTGTCTGCCAAAGGGCAGAACATGACCTTTTCGAGTTTCCATTGTCGGAAGCAATGATGGACGAGTGCTTCACCCGCCTCGTATGCGACACGGCGGCCCCAAAAGCGCTTTTCGCCGATTAGAATATGACAATTCGCATTGCCATGGCGGCGGTCGATCTCGACCATGAACAGGCCAATAAGTTTGCCGTTCGGCTTTTCAAAGATTCCGATCAGGTTTCGCCTGTCTTGATCAAAAGACGCAATGTAGCCGCTTAACTCAGATACGTTGAGTTGCCGCATAGCGACGCCCAATCCATCGGCGATTGCCGGGTTGTTGAGCCAGTCGGTCCAGCTTGGCCCAGCATCTGAAGGTTTCAAACTGCGGAAACTCAATCGATCGGATTCAAAGTTGGCTGGTCTTTTGGCGCTGGTATGCGAGGTACCGGTTCGCGTTCCCATTTGTCGTTGCGGTAGTCGAGGCATGGCGGTGGTTATCTTGTGATGTTCGATATTGCCCTCCCATAACGGCAAAACCCAAATTAGCCCACATCCCTCGATCGATCACGTGTTGCGGCGCAATGGAGTTTCCGCTGCCGCCGCAATGGTGGGCGGCCAGCCGAATCCTCCCGAACGCCCGGCGCTTGCGCGCCCTAGGATTTCCCAGGTTGGGCTTTGCTACAAGAAAATGGCCCCGTCGCGCTCTGTATCTTCGCGCCGACGGGGCCTTTTTGATCGTTTAATCTGACCGGAATCTGACCGGTCTCTCTGACAAGGTGCGAACATGCCTGATCTTGGCTAGTCGCCCTTGTTGGTATTTAGTCTATGTGGATGATTAACAGCCCAGACTGCACGAATTGAGCGCAGCAGCTAGCTATCCGAGCCGCGGCCTCGCAGCATCGCGAGGCCCGCATTGATTGTCAGGTGGACTCATGCTCCCTCCTCGCTGGTTGCGCTGTGATGGCCGTTCCATTCCCCAGCCCGATTGCTGGACCTCGATCCCCCTACGCTAGAGTTCAGCGCTCACGTCGGAACGACCTTTGATAGGCTCGCTCTCACCGAAAACGATGTCAATGGAAGATCGCGATCTGGCAGCGCATTTCAGGCCGATGTTGCATAATTGCCCCGGTTGAATTTCCATCACCTTGGGGAGCCGCCAATGTCGCCTTTTGGCACACAGCGGAAGTGGCACCGCCGCCCGGCGACTTCCGGTTTCGGGGGCAAAACGGACATCATTGACGCCGTGTCCGACTTCCGTTCATGACCCAAACCGGACTCTAGGCCACCACCGCCGATTTCGTTGCAGAGCCCGGAACTTCCTCAAAGATGGCTTCCATAAACTTGTTCTGGGGAGGAGCATGGGGGACCGATCCGTTCAACGCAGGCATGCCACTGCAAATGAAGCCACTTATACGGAGTTTCAATTGTTGATTGTAATCGGTCATTCACGAACCCCGCCACGCAGGGCCGCGCCAGACCAAGCCGATCTATGTCAAGGCTGCCGTACATTCATCTTGTCGTCCCTCGATTAAAGTCCAACACCCTGCGTCGCGCCGCAGCGAGTTGGCGCTTCTTGTAGTGTGCATGCGAGGTCCTGCCGCTTCGCGTTCTTTTAAAATTTTCTGCGTCGAGAATCTGGACTTCATAAGGAAAGAAAAATCGAAGCTGCCGACCACCAGGATCGTCTATTCTTACCCGATGTCTGCAGGTAAATTGTATCGAGTGATAATTGGGGCCGCTATATGAATTGTTATATCGATTTCCTGTCGATTTCGGATAATTGAGCGTAGCAATTTTAGACCTCAGCTTTTCCAGGTCGCCGGTGCCGGACCAATGCTTTTTTAACTGATCAACGTCGAGCAGGGTGTTTCTGGATCTCGACGCTTTGATGTTTGCCAACATGCCAACGTTGTGGCGGATCAGATAATCGAGAACCCTGATCGCATCGAGCCGGTCGCGGGTGACGATACGGATGCCGAACCAGTCAAATATTTCCGTCGAAACATTCTCGACCTTATGTAGCATTTTGAGCACGACGGAGCGCCTGGACTTTACGGGCCGGCTCTCGAAATGAACGATTTCAATATCGCCCATAAATTTTTTGTCCTCAACCTGTCGGATGTGGGCCAATATCTGGTCGAGAATTTGATTGCGGATTTGACTGTCATAATATTCGGTCAGATAGGAACCGCAATGGGCGAAGGTATGCATCACCCTCAACAAGGCGCAGCTCCACTTGGTCCTTTCAAGTCCATCATTTTTTGATGCCCACACCAGGAGTTGGCGGACATTGCTTTGGTTGCGAACAGACGGGAGAATTCGTTCCCCGTCTTTAAGGAGAACCTCTTCGAGGAATGCAATCGATTCAGTGCGGATTGATTCCAACTCGTCCCTCTCTGTCGGTATCGTGTCGTCGAAGCCGTAACTAAGTAGAAACGCGCCGGCTTCATCGAGCGAGTCCACGTCCAAACCTTTGGAATCGATGATCGAAAGATCCTCGATGATCGCCTTCAGTGCTGACCCAGCCCACGTTCTTCGATCATTATTCATGGTCGAGCTACTCCAAGATAAACCGTGTTACCTGTCCCGAATGGGATCGAACCCCCTGAAATAAGACCATAAATATACCGGCGGCGGATATATGTAGAAATTGCTTCTGACTGTTCCCATCAGGTGGCCGCCCCCATCGCGCCAAATGTCCCCGTCTACCCGAATAGCGCGGCCGGAAAATTAAGGCGACTATCACGGTCTCGATGGCGATTCTAAGCTCGCATGAGACAACGTACTGGCGATTGTTGCGCGCAGGTAACCGGCTTTGACTTCGATCTTCTTGGTTTTCATTAACTGGGCCTATCAAACCCTCAGCGGGACGCGGGCTTTTCCCAGCCTTGGATGCAACCTTGCGGCCAGAAGCCAAGCTAACCCTAGCCCCAAGCCAGCCATCGCAAAGACCGCGGGCAAGGGTGCGATGGCCAATACCAGCCGTCCCACGCCGGGCGTTACGATGCCTGAAACGTCGCGGAATGTTGCATATACCGCCGACATTTCTGTTCTCTCACCGGGGCGAACAGCCGTCAAGAATGGTAATCCGGCGCTGAGATCGAGCAAAATGAGAAAGAATGTACCTGCTGCAAGAAGCCCGATCGTTGCCACCGGCACAAAGGAAACCAGCGAGGCCATCGAAAAACAGAGTGCAGAATACGCAAAGCCAATCCGTACGGCGGTTCGAACTGACCGGGCATTCATCCATTTCAGCATAATGGGCGTTAGAAAAAGGAAGCCGTTAGAGATCGAAAGCATGGTTCCGCCAATCCGGCTGTCGAAGCCGGCTTCGACCGCAAAAATCGGTAGGTAGACGACGTAGACCCACCAGCCAACGGATCGGACGACAGCAAATATCCAACCGGCTACCAGCCGGGGTTGGACAAAAAATCGTGCCAGATAGGCGAGCGGATTGGGCGACGGCGCCCTGGCGCGCACGATCTGTTTTGCATCACTGATGCGAAGGAACCAGAAGGTTGCCAGAAGTCCGGTGGCAAACAAGGCTGACAGCAGAAACGGCGCCGGTGCCCAGATTTCCATGAGAGTGACGCCGAGAACCGGGCCGATTGTCCATGAAAACCCGCTATAAAACAGCCGTTGCGTTTCCAACTCGCCAAGAGTCGATCGTTTGATATGATCCATGACATAGGCGTTGAAGCAGACGAACATGACAATCACTGCGGCTGTACAGAGCGCCAGTCCAAACGGGACGAATACCGGGCCGCCCATGATGGCGGACAGACAACCGGAAATCATCATCAGGGTGCCTGCCGTAAACAGCCAGCGCCGCGCGATAAACCGTCCCAGCCACGGAACCAGAAGGCCTGATGCCAGCGAAATCAAACCGACGAAAAAGTAGATTTCCGATACGGTCTCTGCGTTGCCGATTGCTCGGTACACGACGATTGGAAATGTGGAGATGAGCATGCCCCGTGATGCGGCTTCAAGCCCGGCAAGAACGGCAAAGCTGCGAACATTGGGCGTCGGGCTGTGGCGCAGCCATTCGGGCATGCGGCGCTGAAACATAGCCTGCGGTCCAAAAAAGCCTTGTCGGCAAAGCTATACGCATCTTTTCGGCGATGTCCCCAAGAATCGCGCTCTACGATGCTGGATTCGCATGGGCCGAAACATTCGGTCTGACCTGACTTCCGCTAATGGCACATAACGGAAGTGCCACCGGCGTCTCGCGACTTCCGCTTTTGGGGGTAAAGCG
>JAOTWM010000359.1 GCA_029862885.1 Gammaproteobacteria bacterium | reverse complement strand
GGTGGCGTGATTCCACCCGCAACGTCCCACACCCTATCGAATGCTCTGACAATATTTTGTCAGACTCCAATGCAAACGTTCGTGTTTGCGCATACGGTTTATATAATCTTTTTCACACCCTCCACCCTTCGCCCGTATGAGATCTATCAGCTTTTTGCGTTCGGTCTTTGACCATTGTTTTAGATCTGGCACCAAACTTATCAGTGGGGCCTGTTGTAATAAGGCCCGTTGTTCATGTCTTGACCAATGGCTATAAGTTTCTTCGCCCAATTCTCGTAGGAGCTTGTTCGCGACCTCTTGTGCGGCGGCATGACGTTCCACCGCGTTTTGCCTGGCCAGTATGTCCGTCGCACCGGCGGCGCAGGTTTCCAACCAACCCTCCTCAAAATACTCATCAATTTTGGCGCCTCTCAATCGCAGATGCATATCACACTGGGTGAGCCGCTTGAGTGTCTTGAGATCCGTGCGATAATTATTACATGCTTTCATTTTCGCATTTTCCGCAGACGCTAGACGGGTTATATCCCGTATCGCTGGTCTGAATCCCAATCGGTAGTAAAACCAGAACGCACCGCTGCGCAATGCTTCAGTGTTACCGGCACCGATCTGGTATGGATTAATCACGAAATGTTTGCAACCGAATAGGTGGTGATAGGTCCGTAACACCTGGCCCCACAAGTATGCGGCTTCGCTACCGCGATATTCTTCGAAGATATTGATCCCAGTATTGGCTTGATGAAAGATCGCACTGGCGCCACCGTAGCCAATGGGCATACCGTTAGCTACGATCAAGTAGCCCATGGTCGTTTCCAGACTGAAGCGGTACTCAGGCAACAGACCGTAGACCACAATTTGCACCCCTTCATCGACGTCGGCGGCATATACTTCGGCCGGGTTGGCATGGTTGAAGTGATAGGTCTCGCGATGGCGAACCGTCAGCGCACCCATTGCTGCTGTGATCGCCTTAACCCCCTGCGATCGTGTCAAGTGGCGGATACTGCGCAAAGGCCGCGTGATTACACCGATTGCGTTTCCCTTGAGCCTGCGCATTCCACGTTGCCGAGCTTTGATTGGTTCCAGCGACAATGCGTTTCGTCCCTTTGCAAAATTCGACCCGAGCTGCCAGCTCAGAGGGAAATCGGCCGCGTCGTACATTCCGGCCCAATATTCCTTCATGGTGCGCCGTTTCCGGAGTTGTTCCATTAACCATGTGAAGTCGGTGACCCGGTGGCCGCCTTTCGCCTGAGTTATCCACTTCCTATCCGAAATCCGGCCGCTGTCATAGTAGTCGGCTTCCGCCGGAAGCACGATATGACGCAGAATTTCAGTGAGTCTTTCAAAGTTTTCGAATTCCCGCCAATCTATCTCCACTGCGTCGGGGCAGCGTAGTGCAATCCAAAGTGCCACCTCATAGGAAAATCGGTAGTGCACACGGGTACCTTCGATACCAGTATCCGCAAGCGCACTGCGTCCATCAGAGCCGATGGATTCTACATGTGCAACGAATCTGTTTATTTCACGTCTGGCGGCTCGATAATGTAGGAGGCTATCGGGAAACGCTCGGATGAAACACAGGCTCCGATAATATGACTTCAACAGTGAAGCCTGGGGGATTGTCCTGTACCGGATCGATCGAAGCAGATCCAGTTTTGCAGCCGCCATATCGGGTGTGAAAACGTTGCAGATTCGCTCCAGCTTCTTTATTTGTGCTCGGATCGAATCAGTTCCCACGATCGATTCCCACTTGTCGTTCAGCAAACACTAAACTGGATAATTCGCCTACGGTCCGAAGATGAGGGTCAATCGGTAAAACAGGTTGCACGACTATTTAAGAAATGCATAGCCGTAAAGTCTCTTCTGATCTTACCCCTTGGGTCGGTTGTCGACGACTCGCTGCGCCTTTCCCTGAGAACGCGGTATCTCCCCTTCACCGAGGATATTGATCTTTGTACTCACGCCGATAAACGCCTTGATATTGTGCTGCAATTCAGCGGCGACTCGATCACTGGCCTGTGTACTCACACCCGGTTTGATTTCAACGTTGACGGCAAGCGCATCAAGATTGCCACTGCGGCTAAGTTCCAGTTGATAGTGCGGCGCCAAATCCTCTTGCTTGAGAATCAATTCTTCAATTTGCGATGGAAAGATGTTGACTCCACGGATGATCATCATGTCATCGGTGCGCCCAGTGATCTTGTCGAATCGGCGCATGGTGCGGGCAGTGCCAGGAAGTAGGCGGCTAAGGTCGCAGGTACGGTAGCGTATGACTGGAAATGCTTCCTTGGTGAGTGACGTAAAGACCAGTTCACCGTGCTCCCCATCTTTCAGCATCTCACCGGTGTCTGGGTTTATGATCTCAGGGTAAAAGTGATCCTCCCAAACGGTTGGCCCGTCCTTGGTTTCGATGCACTCGCTGGCGACACCGGGACCGATGATCTCCGACAAGCCATAGAGGTCCATCGCATCGATGCACATGCGCTCCTCAATTTCGCGGCGCATTTCAGTGCCCCAGGGCTCTGCGCCGAACAATCCGATGCGCAGCGAACAACCATCACCGGCCATCCCCTGTCTCTCGAGCCCGTCTATGATATTTAAACAGTACGTTGGAGTTACCATTATGACGTCGGGCCTGAAATCGGCGATCAACTGTATCTGTCGTTCGGTTTGCCCTCCAGACATCGGGATAACCATGCACCCCAGCCGTTCCGCACCATAGTGTGCGCCGAGTCCGCCGGTGAACAAACCATAGCCGTAAGAAATGTGAACCTTGTCGCCCGGCCTACCACCGGAAGCATAGATGGATCGCGCCATCACGTCCGACCACATATCGATATCGTTCTTGGAGTAGCCCACCACCGTCGGCTTGCCGGTGGTGCCGCTGGAAACATGCACCCGCACTACATCTTCTTCGGGCACCGCGAACATGGCGAAGGGGTAGTTTTCGCGCAGGTCCTGTTTGGTCGTGAATGGAAATTTGGCGAGATCGGACAGATCTTGAATATCGGCCGGATGTACGCCTGCCTCGTCGAATTTTTCCCGATACCGCGCAACATTGTCATAGGCATGCTTGACCGACCACTTCAGACGTTGCAGCTGCAAGGCAGTCAGCTCATCACGGCTGGCGGTCTCAATCGGATGCAGTCCGCCTTCTTGTTTTGAATTCATCGATTCCTGTCCCGCAAAGAAGCACAACCCGCAACACCTGCCATTACGGAACTAACTAGAAAAGAAAAGGCTAATTTTTTCATATACCCTCTGCGAGAAGATCGATAGTAATTTGCGTACCATATATCAATGCGCCCCTTATCCTCAAGCAGAGTTTTATCAACTTATAGTGCCCGACGCCGGTACTGACAATTTAATTATTGTCGATGCACAATTAGTATAAGCTGCACGATTTATGGCGAGCTGTTGATCAGGACGGAGAAATGGAAGCTGTATACCTTCAGTCGCGGTGGGATGGCAAAGCCGCTAAGTGTTTTTTTGAGGCCGTTCGGTCAAAATACCCCGACCTATTAAGTCACAGTGTTTTTGCGCTTCGCGTGATGCTCTGCTGAATCATTGTTCTGCGACCACTTACCCTTAGAATCCCAACTCCAATACTGAGTGCGCCTATAGCCCCCGGAGCCATCCCGCCCCATGCTGTTTCGTTAACTTGACAGTACCGACATAACGCTCACGTCAGCGGTCAGAGCAAGCGCAACTTGCGGAAATATGGCAGCATGTGCTTGTTATAGGGCATCGTTCATTAGCTCCGTGCATTTTTCCTTAATATCCTTAGGGAGAGAGCAGGCTCGTCTTTCATTTCTATCAAGGTGTACTGCGACCAACTCCGTCGCGGCTACTTCTAGCTGAGTTTCTACATTGTACATAAGATGAGTAAACTTAATGGTTTTGTCCTTTATTTCTAAGATTTTAGACTTCACAACAAGAAGATCACCAGCCATTGCCTCTGCTTTGTATTTAGTGGTCTGTTCAAGCGCAGCCATTCCTTTATTGGTTTTGCGAATGTAATCCGAGGTAATTCCAACAGCGGAAAAGAGATGCCAGGTGCCTTCATCGAATTTCGATGTGTACCACTGTACGTTCATGTGGCCCATGTGATCCAACTGATTTGGGTAGACAACTCCACGATAGGTTTCAATCACAAAAACCTCCTAATTGTTGATTTAGGAAATACCACATAACGCCAGCGCTTAGCTGCGTGGTGCACTTACCTTCGCACCCAAGGGCAAATCTGCAAGCCCGCCATGCCTGCTCCAGTAACTTGTTAGGTTTCAGCGTTTTGCTTACCACTAACACGGTTAAAAAGTAATCCTACAGCATACCCAATGATGCAGTACAAAATGGTGCCCAATACGACAAACCAAAGGAAATTGAATAGCACGCTGTTCAGGAGCAATCGTGGAAATGCAAGTTCAGCTAGAAGGTAGAGAGGAAAATCTGCGAACAGGAGCTGATATCCAATTGCTTCGCCCCCTCCTCCCGACTGAACGAACGGTATACCGACTAGGGCAATATGAACTATTCCCAATGTCGTGCCGATGATGATTGGTAGTTTCCGACTCATTCTACAATATGAGAAACCCTAACGCCGCGCATCAGCGGCCAAACCGCGAGCGTAGCGAGTGGTTTGGTCCGGCTGGATGCGCTTGTTAGGCCTTTCTTTGGTATAGACAGAATACATATGATTGTTTTATTCCCGATGGCGTAGTATGCGATTCATACTGGTGACGCCTCAATTCGAACTTGTCCCCAAAACATTTTGAGAGTGTGTCGGCAGTGTAACGTTGGACAGGCAGACCGCTGCACTGCGGTGGTGCATCAGGGGAAAAGGTACCAACTATAACGAAACCATCTATCCGCAGCGCTTTTAATAGCGCATCTTTGTATCTTCGTCGTTCTTTAGGTTGTACTAGAAAATGGAAGACAGCTCTATCGTGCCACAAACGATAATGTTGGGTTGGAAGCTTTGCCTCAGTAACGTCACCTTCCATCCATGTTACTGAGCTGAAGCGAGCACCCAATCTTTCTTGCGTGAGTTGAATGGCGCACTTGGAGAGATCCAGAACAATAATATTGCTATGACCCCCATCTAACAGGTCGTCTACCAATGTAGATGCCCCTCCACCAACATCAATGATTGCCTCATGCGGTTCGAGACTAAGTTCTTGAATCCAGTTCAAAGAGGTATTGAGGTGCGGAGTATACCAACCGACTTTATCAGCTGGTTTAGCGGAGTAAACTTCGTTCCAGTGCTGTGCGCTACTCATTTTGTCAACAGCCTAACGCCCCGCATCAGCGGCCAAACCGCGAGCGTAGCGAGTGGTTTGGTCCGGCTGCATGTGCTTGTATGGTTGTTCCTGTTTTATTTTCATTCGTTAATTCCTTTTAAAAATGGATAAATTGAGGGCCACCTTTGGTATGCAGCCAAAGGCCTTTTTGTAA
>JAOTWM010000452.1 GCA_029862885.1 Gammaproteobacteria bacterium | reverse complement strand
GATTCTTTGACGAAGATGAGAATCGTGTAGAACCGGCTGATAACCCCTTCATACCAAAAGTGTTACCTATGTCTTCGGTATAAACTGTTACCCATGTGCCCGGGTTGGACCCTTGGTGAATTGGCGCCCCAGAGAGGATTCGAACCTCCGACCTGCCGCTTAGGAGGCGGCCGCTCTATCCAACTGAGCTACCGGGGCGCGGGCCCATATTTTAGGCGAAAATCGCGGTTGGCGAGACTCCATTCAAGCCGGTACCATATCAAATCGTAGTTCCACCTTGTTAGTGACCGCCAAGAACCAGTGACGACGATCAATCGATTCCCGCACGCGCCATGAGGTCGAACACTGACTTCACGCAGCTAATTGCGGGATTGTTGCTACCGACCGCCTACGATCATGCGGTTGATGAAATTCACACGGTCGAGACACATATTTCGGTGGTGATTCTCACGGGACAGTTCGCCTATAAGATCAAGAAACCGGTTGACTTAGGATTTGTAGATTTTGCGACGCTCGAGCGGCGCAAATTCTTCTGTGACGAGGAGCTACGTTTAAATAGACGGCTCGCAGACGATTTGTACATCGATGTGGTCAAGATAGCGGGGGATCCGGCGGCGCCCCAAATCAACGGTGCCGGACCGATCCTGGATTATGCCGTCAAGATGCGGCAATTCGATCCGGCCACGCAACTCGATGTCGTCATCGACAAGGATGATCTAAATCGGGCGCATATCGAGCGGTTTGCCGGTGAAATTGCCGATTTTCACCTAACGGCGGCCGTAGCCTCGGTGCGGGACAATTACGCCAGCCAGGAAGTGTTGGTGGATCGGGTACGGGAGAATTTCGAGCGATCTCGCCCGTGTGTCGATGACGATCGTATATCGGCAAAGCTGAAAAGTATCGAGACCTGGAGTCATCAATCCTTACAACGCAACGCGGTGCGGTTTGCGCATCGCAAGCGGGACGGCTTCGTCCGCGAATGCCATGGCGATTTGCATCTCGCGAATCTATTGTTAATGGATGATCGAATAAGAGCATTCGATTGTCTCGAGTTCAACGCTCACTTGCGCTGGATCGACGTAATAAGCGAAATTGCGTTTACGATCATGGACTTGGACTACCGTGGCCGGCCGGACCTGGCTGCGGTTTTTCTGAATCGATATCTGGAACAATCCGGCGATTACGAAGGTTGTGATCTATTAAGGCACTATCTTTGTTATCGAGCCATGGTGAGAGCGAAGGTTGCGTGCCTGCGTGCCGGGCAAAATGCCCAATCATCGGTTGGCTTTCGGGAGGCACAACATGAGTTTCGTGCCCATACTGATTTGGCGGCCCGTTATGCCGTGGACCAGAAGGGTGGATGTATCGTTATCACCCACGGCGTATCCGGATGCGGCAAAACGTATCTCACCGACCAACTACTCGGTAGCCCCCGTGTCGTCCGCATCCGTTCTGATCTCGAGCGCAAACGGATGGCGGGTATCGATGCTGCGGCTCGCACCGACTCGAAACTGAATACGGGTTTATACTCTGCCGACGAAATATCGCGCACCTATAGCCGATTAGCGGAGCTGTGCGAGATTTTGATTAAAGCGGGTTATCGGGTGATTGTCGATGCGACGTTTTTAGAGCATAGTCACCGGTCTTTATTTAGGCGGCTTGCGCAGCGCTTGGGTGCGAAATTTATCATTCTCGACGTCGCGGCATCTCCTGTGGAGTCGGAAAATCGGATCCGGCAGCGTCTCAATGCCGGTAATGATGCGTCGGAAGCTACTCTCGAGGTGTTAAATCAACAACTGGCTACTCGGGAAGTCCTAGATTCGGACGAACGCAGGGTCACGACTACAGTAGATACGGAACGGCCTATACACGTGAACGACACCCGCAAAGCATTATTTGGTGTAAGCGAAGATGGGTTTTGAGTATAGCGGATTCAGAGACTCGGGGTTGCGTCACGCTCGTCTTGGCGAATCTCACGTTTTTCCTGGCAGCGAACGCAACGGGTCGCGATAGGGGAGGCGCGCAGTCTAGCGGCTTCAATAGGAATGCCACAATCGATGCACAGCCCAAACTCCTTGCCGCTTTCCAAACGTTGTAACGCCTCTGCCGTTTTCCGGTACTCCCATATCAGGCGCTGCTTCGAATTCAAGCGCAATTCCGAAATTACGTTGGTCGTCGCTTCGTCGCCACGATCATGCACTTCAGTCAGCATCTCTCCAGTGGGAGCCGGCATTGCATCCGCATCGTCTAACAGGGATTTGAGTTCGGTGTGCCGGTTCACCAGCGCACTACGAATCGTCCGATAGTCGTCCGCGCCTAGCTCGGCCTCGGGTTTGGAACCAGGTTTTGTGCGCTTCATATCACTTTACCGCGACTACGGTGCAATTGGCGAGGTGCATAACTTTGTGGGCGGTGCTGCCGAAGGTAATACTTTCAATGTCGCTGAGACCTCGAGTTCCCATAATTATCATATCGACATTTTCGCGCTCCGCAGCCCGTGCGATCACCTGGGACGGTTTGCCATATTCGATGATCTTTTTCACCGACGATATATTATTCTTTTTGGCGCGTCGTTCACCTTCACCCAGAATTAGATCATTGGCGATTTCCTCATAGCTGAATTGTGGAGAATCTTTTATATGCTCGGCCTGCATATACTGCTTGACTTCGTCCGGCACATCTCGGTCCGGAATCACATATAGCAACGTTAATCTATCGTCGTATTTTTCGATGATAGATATCGTAAAATCTAGGGCTTTGAGAGCATTTTCCGAACCGTCGAGGGGTACGAGTATGCGTCTGGTCATTACTTTTTCCTTACTCGTTAATGCGACATGAATACCGGTATCGTCATGTGTTTAAGTAAATGCCGTGTAACGCCGCCCAGTACTGTTTCTCTTAGTCGAGAGTGGCCGTAGGCACCCATAACAACTAAATCGGCGCCGATATCCACGGCCCGCGACAACAACACGTCTCCGATATCGATATCCTTTGCGGTAATCTTGTGGGCTTGGGCGTTAATGCCGTGGCGTGCCAAGTGTAGGCAGATATCGGCACCCGGCACGTCCCCTTCACTGTCGTCTGAGTTGACACATAACACATCGACCTGTTTCGCTCCTATCAAGATAGGTAGCGAGTCGTTTACTGCCCGCGCCGACTCGCGATGAGCCTTCCATGCAATAAGCACGTGGTTGCCGATAGTCGGATAGGCGCCGACATAAGGCACCACCAGTACCGGCCGCCCAGCCTCAATTGCCAGATGGTCGACCAAGGAAACTTCGATGGTTTCACTGTCGTTGGGGTTATGTTGGCCCGCGATGACTATATCGGTATAACGGGCTTGCTCGTTCAATACTCGGTTTAGCGAGCCTTCAATGGCGCGCCACTCGGTAATCACACCGGAATTTCCGGTTATCCCTTCAAATAGCGTTTTCGCTTCATCCGCGCGTTCCTCTAGCGCCTGGTTAGCATCGGCCAATACCTCCGCCCCAATCGGAATTTCCGCGTACACCGGCATGATAAGAGGCTGAATCACGTAAACTCCGGTGAGATGCGCTGTGTGTCGGTTGGCGAAGTCGCGTGCGGTTTCAATCCTGGTGCGGCATGCGGTACCGTTGTCTACATGTACAAGAAGGTCTTTTACTGTCACCGCTATATCCTCTGGGTTCTTCTCAGCGTCTATGTTGGTGTATTCCACGATCGCACGGGATGATCTGAGTCAAAATCATGCCGTCTGGCGGGGTTCGTGGCGTTGTCAAGTCGCCGGTGCTAGTCGCCAAAAAAACGGGCCACTGGCGTGGCCCGAATCCCGTACCCTATCCCGTTGCGCCTAGGCACAGATTCCTGCGCACGATGCAGCGGGCGGGATACCCATTGGGAGGAGATTTAGTGCAGTACACCCTTGCGCGGCGGCAACGATGAACTCAGCTCACCATCCACCAATCCACGCAGGCATTCGCTGTCAGCAATAATGACTGAGCGCCGTTCGAATTGCAGAATATTGCGGTCCTTTAGCTTTGCGAATTCACGGCACACCGTCTCCATCGCTAATCCCAGGTAGTTGGCGATATCGGTGCGTGACATTGGCAGGGAAAATTCCGTTCCACAAAGTCCGCGGTTGCGCAGATAATCCGAAAACTGCATTAGAAACCAAGCGAGGCGCTGCTCCGCCGTTTTCTTTGCCAGCAACAGCACCAGCTCACTGTCTCGATTGAGTCCGCGACTGATATGGCGGAATACGTCCTGCCGCAAATCCTGATACTGTGTTCCCGAGGAGCTAAACAGTTGATCGAATGTGACCAAGGTGACGCTGGAGGTATCCAACGCTTGAGCGCAGCATTGGTTTCTGCCGTTCGCGAATCCATCGAAACCGATAATATCGCCGGTCAAATGGAATCCAAGAATCTGTTGG
>JAOTWM010000358.1 GCA_029862885.1 Gammaproteobacteria bacterium | reverse complement strand
ATATATGCTCGCGGCTGGTAATGGGGTCGGCCTCGACGTCCAGCAGCGCCAATATACTGGTGGCCGTAGCCTGAATTCGTTCTCGATATAGGTCTCTATCGTCACGCACCACAGCCGGCGGCGCCACAAACGACCGTAACACCGATATCGGTATACCGGCCGAGCTTCCGGGCGTGTACATGGCCAAATCGACGCTGTCACGCAAACGTTGAATACGTTCGCCACTCTGCCCCCAATTTTCGAGGCCTTTGCGCCACAGTTGCGCTTGGTCCTGCGCATAAGCCTCGACCGTCTTACCATTGTTAGCGGCCTCTTGAGCGTTTACCCATGGCTGAAAATCGCTCGGCTGCAATTGCGGAAAGGTCAACAAGATATTTCCGAGGTCGCCCTTCGGATCCACCGCGATGATCGGAACCTTATCGATGGCCGCTTCCTCCAAAATACCGATCCCAAGACCGGTTTTACCGCTCCCGGTCATACCGATAATGACGGCATGGGTGGTGAGGTCTTTCGAATCGTATAGGATTAGGTCATCATTCTGTTTGCCAGCATCGACATCGTAGGATTTACCTAAATAGAAGGCGCCGAGTTTTTCGTAGTCTTGCATGGTCGATCGTTCTGATTGTTGCCGAGCGGTTGCCATATTACCCTAGCCCGGATATTTCATGAAGGCGAACGATGAATCAAGAATTACCTCCATAT
Organism: Gammaproteobacteria bacterium; assembly: GCA_029862885.1. Lineage (GTDB taxonomy): Bacteria > Pseudomonadota > Gammaproteobacteria > Arenicellales > JAOTWM01 > JAOTWM01. The sequence goes on along the minus strand of JAOTWM010000358.1, from coordinate 4,754 downwards.
TTAAGGAACCTCTGCAAAAGTCATGAACGATCCATTTGAGTCCAAAATAATCAATCTCTGTGTCGCCTACATGGATGTAGGTGAGGGGCGTGAGCAGGAGCGGAAGCTTTGCGAAACGCAAGCAATAGCTGGGCTATTACTTACGTTCCGCGCCTTGATCTTGATCATTTTGAATCCCAACTTGATTCGCCCGGACTTATGCAGAGGTTCCTTAAGATTGGACTGCTTCCGGAAATATCCGGGTCAGGCTGGCGGATACTCGGGATAGTGTGGAAGATCGTCTTCCATGTGTATCCACTCAACCGTATCCGTTGCATACCAGTGTTCAGTGGGATTCACTTCGCCGGGGTGATCCAGGCTGCCTACGGTCAGCCAGAGGGAATTGGGGTCGTTTTCGTCATAATAACTTAGCGAACTGCCGCACTGGCGGCAATATCTTCGGCGGCCGGTGCTGGACGAGTGATACATGGTGGGCGAACCATGGGTGAACTCGACCGCTTGCTTCGGGAAGCCAACGAATGTCGCTAATGCGGCTCCGCTGCATCGGCGACACATACTGCAGTGACAATGAACGACACTTAGCGGCTGACCCCACGCCTGGTGACGAACGGTTCCGCAAAGACAGCCTCCAGTCAGCGCCATGTAGGATTTGTCAGTCACGCCCGGAATTCATCGTCGGGTCCGATCGATGATGCCTGCGTTCAGCGATTCCGTTACTCAATTGGGGGTACATCTTCGGGGCAATTGACCGCTTGTCCGCTGAGATCAATGATCCTGACTCTGACGCGCGCATCGAAGCACCGCTGGTGAAGACAACAAAGCCCGGTGTTCTGACTTAGCGCGCTGGCAATCGCGTTACGAAGAGCGTACACGGCATTGAATTCTAGCAAAGTGAATAATCCGCAACAAAATCGTAAATAGGAGGAACAAACTATGGCTCGCAACCCGAAGCACGATATCCTGTTCGAACCCATACAAATCGGCCCCAAGACCCTGCGAAACCGGTTTTATCAAGTTCCTCACTGTAACGGTGCCGGGTCCGATCGTCCCGGCTTCCAGGCGGCCAACCGGTCAATAAAAGCCGAAGGCGGCTGGGCCGGAATCAACACGGAGTACTTATCAATTCATCCTGAATCGGATGACACGCATCGTTTGTCGGCGCGTTTGTGGGACGAGGGCGACGTGCGCAATTTGCGTGCAATGACCGAGGCTATCCACAAGCACGACTCACTGGCCGGAGTGGAAATGTGGTACGGCGGGTCCCACGCACCTTGTATGGAATCGCGGTGTACTCCACGCGGTCCGAGCCAGTATGCCTCGGAATTCGAGATGATGACCTATTGCCACGAGATGGACCTAGACGATATCGCTATGGTCCAGCAGTATTATGTGGACGCGGCATTGCGCGCCCGCGATGCGGGGTTCGACATCGTTTACGTCTACGGCGCGCACTCCTATCTGCCGCTACAATTTCTTTCTCCGTATTACAATAAGCGCACCGACCGTTACGGCGGTTCAATCGAGAACCGTGCACGGTTCTGGGTGGAGTCCCTGGAGAAAGTAAAAAATGCCGTTGGCGACGATTGCGCTGTCGCGTCCCGTTTTGCTGTGGATACCCTGTATGGTGAGAGTGGGGTCGAAGTTGAACGCGATGGGATCAAGTTCGTCGAGCTGGCGGATCCATTCGTGGATGTGTGGGACGTCAACGTTGGTGACATTGCCGAGTGGGGCGAAGATGCTGGCCCATCCCGGTTCTACGAGATCGGGCACCAGATTCCGTGGCAGAAACACATCAAAACGATATCCAAAAAGCCCGTACTCGGCGTTGGTCGGTTCACCGATGCGGACAAGATGGTCGAAGTCATTAACGCCGGTCACCTCGACATAATCGGCGCGGCCCGGCCGTCTATCTCCGACCCGTTCCTGCCCAACAAAATAGATGAAGGCCGCATCGACGACATCCGGGTATGCATAGGATGTAACGTCTGTATCTCACGCTGGGAAATCGGCGGTCCACCCATGATCTGCACCCAAAACGCGACGGCCGGCGAAGAATACCGCCGCGGTTGGCATCCGGAAAAGTTTCCCAAGAAGGGTTCGGACGACTCCATACTGGTGGTTGGCGCCGGTCCATCCGGTAGTGAGGCGGCGCGTGTGTTAATGGAGCGCGGTTATACCGTCCATCTGATGGATACGGCGGAGAAGATCGGCGGTTGTGTCAACGATATCGCTACCCTGCCTGGCCTCGGCGAGTGGGGCTACCACCGCGACTATCGTGAAACCCAACTTGAGAAACTGGTAAAGAAGAACAAGGACTCACAGATAGCGCTCGGTGCCAAGGCCATGACCGTGGATGACGCTCTCAATTACGGCGCCGATAAGATTATTGTGGCGACCGGCTCATCCTGGAACACGGACGGTACCAACGCGCTGCTACACGATCCGGTTCAAGGTATCGATGCTAGCCTGCCGACCCACCTGACGCCGGAACAGGTTTTTGCCGGCGATAAGGCAATCGGCAAGAAGGTCGTCGTTTTGAACTGCGACCGTTATTTCATGGCGCCGAGCATCGCCCAATTGCTGCGTGAAAAGGGTCATGACGTCACCATCGTTAGCGGTGCAGCCTTGGGCCACTACATGGACTTCACCCTAGAGGCCCCCAACTTGCACCGCATGCTGCATGAATTGGAGATCGAGGTGATCGGCGACGTGTGGGTATCCAAGGCGGAAGCCAATCGCATCCAAACCTACCCCATTTTCGGCGACGGTTACCGCCGCGAGTATCGGGGTCCTGGCAAACTACCACGAAGAGAAAACACCCACTTCGATTGGGTTGAATTCGATTCGCTGGTACTGGTCACGGGACGCCATTCCGATGACGCGTTGTATCGCGGATTGAAGGCACGCAAGGACGAGTGGGCCGACAACGACATCAAAGGCGTGTATGTAATCGGAGATGCATGGGCGCCGAAGCTGATGGCCGACGCGACCTTCGAGGGTCATCGCATCGCCCGCGAAATCGAAGAGGAGAATCCGCAGTTGCCGCTGCCGTACCGGCGCGAAGTCGCAGTATGGGGCGCGCCACATATGCCAGGCGGTAAGTACGAAATCGAGTACCAGGTGTAATCGATTCGCAGAACGCTGGTTGGGCAACTACTCGACGAGCGTGTGCCGGCGCCCAATGGGTGCCGGCACACGTACCCGCGAAACCACCGCCCGGCGGCCAATGTCATGTTGATTCGCAGCGGCTTGAATCCAAGCCAGTCTCACCTGTGCCCGCGAAGATCTTGGGTTGAATTTTAGAGTCTTCGGCGAGCGAAGCGTCGCAGGGTGAACATGAATAATCCGGAAAACGTCACTCGAATTCTGTTTCAGTCGTTTCCCGACTGGATGTTGGTCATGTTCTATGTCGCCGCGATCGCAACCATTGTGCTGTTCGTTTACGGGTGCTACGTAAATATCCGTAAGTACCGCCGCGGACAGCCACCGACTATCCGCAGCCTGGGCGCCGGACTCTGGGGTATGGTAGACGCGCTACTCAGCCACCGCACCATAAGGCGCCGCGACACCGCCGCTGGTCACGTCCACGCATTGATCTTCTTCAGCTTTGGTCTGTTGTTCATCGCCACAGCCATCATCACCCTGGAGTACGACATTGTGGAGCCGCTCACCGGCATCCGGTTCTGGTACGGCCCCTTCTATCTCGGGTTTTCGCTGCTAGTGGACATTGCTGGGTTGGCGCTGATCATCGGGTTGCTGTACATGATGTATCGCCGCAAATGGCTGGCCCTGCCTAAGCTGGATTACGCGCGGCCAGATCGCACGCCGGAGGAGCCGGACTACGACCGTAATTGGTATCGAAAAGAAGATTGGCTGTTTCTATGGGTGCTCATTCTGATCGGCATCACGGGCTTCGCCCTGGAGGCCGATCGGCTGGTCTGGCTGCAGCATGATCCTGCGGTTTGGGACTATCGCTGGTGGTCGCCCGCTGGCGCCTTACTGGCGTACGCCATGCAGGGCCTGGGTTTGTCGGCGGAGGGAGCGGAGCCTTTTCGCTATTTTCTTTGGTGGCTGCACGGACTCCTGGCGTTTTCCTTTATCGCGCTGCTTCCCTATACCAAAGCGAAGCACATCCTTACGGCCATGGGCTCGCTGGCCCTACGCGACCCGTTGCCGGCTGCGCAGTTGCCCAAGGCGGACCTGGAAGGCCAAAGCATCGGCTACAAACAGATCACGGATTTCACCTGGAAGCACTTGCTGCACTTGGACGCCTGTACCAAGTGCGGGCGTTGCCATGAAGCCTGTCCGGCGAACGTTACCGGCTTTCCATTGTCACCGCGCGACCTTGTGCTGACGCTGCGTGAACTGTCGAACAATACGTTAGAGAAGCGGATTCTTCCGGGGGCCGCCGCGCTGGTCGCGCAAGGCGATGGCATAAACCAGGTGCGTACTGAAACGCTGTGGTCGTGCCGCACCTGCGCCGCTTGCGTCGAAATCTGCCCGGTGGGCATAGAACACGTGCCCATTATCGTGGAAATGCGCCGCGCATTGGTTGAGGAAGGCAACATGGAGTCGACGGTGCAGACGGCCCTGCAACAGATCCAGAGTAAAGGGAATTCCTTCGGCGAGAACAAACGTAAGCGGGCGGCGTGGACCAAGAAGCTCGACTTTACTATTAAGAATGCCCGCAAAGAGGCGGTCGATGTGCTCTGGTTTGTCGGCGATTTCGCGTCGTTCGATCCGCGCTACCAGAA
>JAOTWM010000031.1 GCA_029862885.1 Gammaproteobacteria bacterium | reverse complement strand
GGAGGAGTGAGTTCACGGGGGGCAATGCCGCCAAAGGCCATCATGCGCGGGAGCGGCCACTAATCGTATCGCGATCGGCCGCCCGCCACTTTGTAAGGCCCTCACCTTAAGATTAAGGTGCCAATACAGATCGCAGGCAGCAACGCCCGGAGATTGGTCAAGACTTGCGGAATGCCCTTAAGTAGTATTGTTTTGCCAAGGACGCGAACCCCGTATATTTTGACTCGTCCGCAATCCTCGTCACCACGTCAAATCCGCTAATGTTGACAATTGCCTGGAAGAAATTTTGACGCTAGTGATTTACCGTCTTTTGGGTGATGCTTGTTGGCGGTTGGGAGCGCCGTACGGCATCAAAATTCTTTTCGCACACCGAAGTCGATAGTGTGTTTGCGAATAGTGTCTTGCCCTAGCACGGTTTCATAACTGGCGAACGCGGCCAATCCACGAGGTAGGGTGGCCGACAGCGCGAAGCCAAGGTTGAAGTAATTGCGGTCCGGTACATCACTCGAGATGCTGAACGGGATGCGCGGGTCGGCGACAAAGCGTGACGTAACCAAGCGATCATCATCTTCGAACTCATGCTCCCATTCCACACGACCGCTCGATTGCAGTACCCCCCAGCGCATACTTAAGGCTTTGGTTATCTCCAGAGCAAGAGCGCTGGTCAGGGATTTAATGTCCTGTCGCTCAACCGCTAAAGCAAGCCCGCTGCCCCCGTTTTCTTGGTACGCGTCAATCTCCGCATCAAGATAATCCAGGCGCAGGTGTGGGCTGAACAACAATCCATCGCCTAATTCGAGTTCTGCTCCAACATTGACACTGAGCGCTAGTTGATCGCCGTCGGTGCTGCCGTTGGTGCGCGTGTTGACGCCGGTAAATACGATATGGCGCGTGGCGTCATACTCGTTGCTACCCTTATTCGCAATCCAGTCGACAAAAAAGCGCCCCGGTTGGTAATAACTGCCATAAAACGAAACGCTCGTTGACGTGGTCTCCAGGTTGCCACCATCTGAGCTGAAGTCCGAGTCGGTCTGCGCATAACCCACTGCACCCCCTAATAGAAACTTGTCGGTGAACCGGTAGTCGCCGCCAATGGTGATCCCCTGGGTCGAGAAATCGAAGCCCCTTTCGCGATCGGACCTGTCCTTGTCGCCGAAGTCAATGCGACCATTCACAAAACCACCTAGGCGACTCACTTCATCGGCACTGGCCCCACCGCCGGTGTCATCTGCCTGGCGCAGGAACAAAGCGTGCCATTCCTGCTCAACCCGAGGGTCGTCCGCTCCCGCCAAGGCGGGGCCATCCCCGCGTAAAGCCGCATCTGCCAGCCCGCCCAGAGGCACATTTTGCCCAAGCAGACCCAGGGAGAACCCTTGGAGGGCCAGCAACGGTGGGCCGGCTGTGCGCAGGGACGTCTGCCGTGCCCGTACATTGGTGAGCTGGGTCCCCGCGGTTTCTATCGAATTCGTCCCCTGCGCCATCACCGCGCTCCCGGCAATCTCATCGAGCGCCCGACGCGCTTGTTCATCTCCTAGCCTGGCCAAGTTGGCACACTGCCCCCGCAATAGACTGCTCCGCGTCGTCGCACACAGCGAATCCAGCGTCCGGGCCACCGCCCGTTGCGTCCCGGTCAAACCAGGAATCGTCGACAGCCCTGGGCTCTCCGGCGTCGACGTCGGCGCCCCCGCCCCCACTGTCACCGTCACCGTGGCGCTCGTCTGCGCATTACCGTCCGTCACCGTGTATCTGAACCGATCCGTTCCCGAAAACCCCGGAGCAGGCGTATAGGTGATCGTATTGTCCGGGTTGATGTTGGCCGTCCCGCCATTCTCCGGGGGCGTGACCGCAATCACCCTAAGCGGCGACCCGTCCGTACCCACATCATTTCCCAATACATTGATCGTGACCGGCCTGCCGGCCGCCGTCCTGACCCCCGGATCATCGATCGCCAGCGGACCCTCCAGTGCACCAACGATCACCGTCACAGTCGCGGTGTCGCTGATCCCGCCGCTGGTGATGCTGTAAGTAAACGAATCCCCACCAATAAATCCCCCACTCGGCGTGTACGTGATTGTTCCATTCGAGTTAACCACAGCAGTGCCATTTCCCACCGGACTCGTGATCGACGGGTTGCTGATCGGGAAACCATTCGCACCGCTGTCGTTGGCACGCACATCAATCGTCACCGGCGTGCTGACATCCGTGGTCGCCACATCGTCTACCGCCATCGTCACATTGCTTACGACCACCGTGGTCACCGCAGCAGAATCCCCGGTCGTGCATGTACTACAGTCCACGAAAATCGTAAAACTAGTCGTGCCAACAGGCGGCGACAACGCGAAATTGTAAGTGAGCTGACTGGGTGAGGGTGGGTTTATGTTGTTAAGAGGGTCACAGAAAAAATCACCGTCCAAGCTGCATTGACCGTCAGTATTGACAAAGTTGGCTGTGACCACATCGCCTGCCATGGTAATCGTTGGAAACGCTCTTTGGCCCGTCGATTCGCGAACGGTTACGGCGTAATTGACAGTGGTTCCGGCAAGAACGGCGTTTGGTGGCGTCTGTACAACGTCATCGATTATCAAGACGGCAGTCGGTACCGTCTGAGCCTGGGCCAATGGCATGCTGCCTAACCCAAGAACAACCAACAGGAGGCTGGCTAATACAAACTGGGTCCGATTGCATCCGCTTCGTGGGCGCGCAATCGAGCAGCCAACTCTACCCCCACTAGGAGAATATGATGGCGGTGCAGCGAAAGTCGTTATAGTCATTAGTCTTTGGCCCCCGCGGTGGCGCGTGACCGCTCGGTCAGGCCGGGGCTTGCTTACTCCTCGGCTTTTGTGGCGACGAGTGCGACGCAGGTGTAGATCAATAGATTCTTAATAAAACAGCGACAATTAGTAGCATCTATGACGATACATGTCCAGCGTCCGTGGTCGGTGTTCCGCGGTCGGAAGTGACACATAGGCACGATCATAAATTCTTGTGTTTTGGGGTTTTCGCGAATGACACAAAGGCTCGTTATGCCGTGCTCGCCCCGAAACACGTTCCACGATGATGAATACCGACAATCTCAGCCGTGTCTTGCGTCGGATCGCCCCCGATAACTTCTCTTTATGACAGTTTCTTGTTCATTCCGCCCTCCTTTCGCTGACTGTGTTGACAGAATGCGGCTTCTTTTCGAAGCATCCGGACTCACTGGAGCTCAGAGATGAGTTGATACATTCCGTGACGCTGGGTCGCAATTAGTTAGAAATGCTGAGCCGACCCACAGTACCACCTCGGGGCTCAAATGCCTTCGTGATAGGGGGTTGCCATGCGCCCTGTAAACGAAGATCATTAGTATTGGGTGCCCACTTCGGAAGGGCAATATCGGCGCAGCCATAGCTTGGTTCAATCGAAAATAATATTAAGCCAAATGGATGTGAAAGGCCTTGAACGTTCGTGACGAACAGATCGAGTACGTAAATTGAGCAACATCGATGTCAATGCGTTGCTAGCGCCGATCGCTGCGGACGCTCCGGGAGGTGAATCGCTTGAATATGATCCGGCTTTCACCGATATGGAGCGAGAGGCGCAGGGAAAAGCCGAACAACAGATTGGCGACGAGATTAGGCCCGGACAGGATCCCGATTGGAATAAGGTCCGCGATGCGGCTATAGAATTATTTTCCCGTACCAAAGACCTGCGCGTCGGAACTTATCTGACGCGGGCACTTCTACACACGGACGGACTCGCCGGCCTGCATGATGGATTGGCGGTGATGCGGGGCCTCATCGAAAGTTTTTGGAACGATGTGTATCCACAACTCGATGCAGACGACAACAACAACCCAACCGAAAGAGTAAATATCCTCTCGGCTTTATCGCATCCAGAGACTACTTTGCGCTATGTGCGCGAAGCGCCATTGGTCTCATCAAGAACATTCGGGAAGATTAGCCTGCGCGATATTGAGATCGCGACCGGGCAAGCGGTGCCAACGGGCTCGGATGTAGAGGTGCTCGAGGAGTCCACCATAGACGCAGCGTTTATGGAAGCTGGTGGTGACGAACTTGGCGCCACGATAGCGCTTGTCGGAAAATCCATTGAGCACGCTCAAGCAATCGATTCCGGCGTCACCGAGCGTGTGGGTACCGCCGATGCCGTGGATCTCAGCGCGCTGCCGAGTTTGCTGAAGACGATAACTCAAGTGCTCGCAAAGCATGTGGACGTGCCTGGAGCGTTGCTGGATGCCGGCGCTGAAGGTGCGTCGGCTGGTGGTGACGGGTCCGCATCCGCTTCACTCGGGATAAGGAGTAGGGACGACGTGGTGCGGGTATTGGATCTGGCCTGTGAATACTATCGGCGCAACGAGCCCTCTAGCCCCGTACCTCTGCTGTTGAAGCGTGCTAAAAGATTGATTTCGAAGGATTTCTCTGAGATCGTGGAAGATCTTACTCCAGCCGGGATGCAGGAGCTGAAAACAATCACTGGCCCATCGGCGGACGAGTAGCGAAGACAACCCGCGACCACTAGAAAAGATGGCGGGAAAGTCATATTCTGTAAGGTTCCGATGGTTTGATTCGACGGAGTAAATTAGATGGCAAAGGCAAGCAGTCAAAAATTCATCGCGCGTAACCGCGCCCCTCGGGTGCAAATCGAATACGATGTTGAACTGTACGGTGCCGAGAAACAGATTCAGCTTCCGTTCGTAATGGGAGTCATGGCGGATTTGTCCGGCAAGCCCGAAGAAGCATTGCCTCCGGTAGCCGAGCGCAAGGCGCTGGAAATAGACGTGGACAATTTTGACGAACGCCTAAAGTCGATGAAGCCACGGGTCGCGTTTCAGGTGCCTAATACGCTCACGGGGGAAGGAAATCTGAGTTTGGACGTCACTTTCGAAAGTATGGATGACTTTTCGCCTGCCGCCGTTGCGCGCAAGGTGGACTCGCTTAATAAACTACTCGAAGCACGCACTCAAATGGCAAACCTCGTGACCTATATGGATGGCAAAGGCGGAGCGGAAGAGTTGATTGCCAAGGCGCTGCAGGATTCGGCGCTGTTGCAAGCGCTGGGATCCGAGGCCAAGCCGGACGAAGACTCACCCGAAGAATCTAAATCTGCCAAGGAGGAATAAAGCGGTGGCCGAAACGAAAACTGAAACCCAAGCCCAGCCGGAGAGTACGACACTCGACGCCGGCGAATTCGCTTCGCTGCTAGAGAAGGAATTCAAACCCAAGTCAAGCCGCGCCAAGGACGCCGTCGAAAACGCGGTAAGAACCCTGGCGGAACAGGCACTCGGGCAGACCGCGCTGATATCCGATGATGCCGTTGCCACTATCGAGGCACTGATCGCGGAGATCGACCACAAACTGACAGAACAGGTTAATCAGATACTTCATCACGAAGATTTCCAGCGCCTGGAAGGGGCATGGCGTGGGCTACATCACTTGGTGAACAATACCGAAACCGATGAGATGCTCAAGATCCGCGTCATGAACATCTCGAAGAAGGATTTGGGCAAGACCCTAAAATCCTATAAGGGAACGAGCTGGGACCAAAGTCCAATTTTCAAAAAGCTATATGAAGAAGAATACGGGCAATTCGGCGGTGAGCCGTATGGTTGTCTCATTGGGGACTATCATTTTGACCAAAGTCCACCCGACGTTGAAATGTTGGGACAGATGTCGCAGATTGCCGCGGCGATCCATGCCCCGTTTATCGCCGGTGCGGCGCCTACGATCATGCAGATGGATTCTTGGCAGGAGTTGAGCAATCCGCGCGACCTAACCAAGATCTTCACTACGCCGGAATACGCGGCGTGGCGCTCACTGCGTGACTCTGAAGATTCGCGGTATATTGGGTTGGCGATGCCCCGTTTTCTCGCCAGGCTTCCCTATGGCGCTCGCACCGATCCAGTGGAGGAATTTGATTTCGAAGAGGATACCGGTTCGGCTGATCACACTAAGTACACATGGGCAAATTCCGCCTATGCGATGGCGGTTAATATCAACCAATCGTTCAAATTTTATGGTTGGTGCTCGCGAATTCGAGGCGTCGAATCCGGTGGCTTGGTGGAAAGCTTGCCGACCCACACCTTTCCGACCGACGATGGGGGCGTTGATATGAAATGCCCGACCGAGATCGCCATCAGCGATCGCCGGGAGGCCGAGTTGGCAAAAAATGGTTTCATGCCGTTAATTCATCGCAAAAATTCGGACTTCGCCGCCTTCATCGGCGCTCAGTCGTTGCAGAAACCGGCCGAATATGACGATCCGGATGCGACGGCAAATGCGAATCTAGCGGCTCGTTTACCATACTTATTCGCCACCTGCCGGTTTGCGCATTACTTGAAGTGCATCGTGCGTGACAAGATCGGCTCTTTCAAGGAACGGGACGATATGCAGCGGTGGTTACAGAATTGGATCATGAAATACGTAGACGGCGATCCGGAGCACTCCAGCGAGACGGTTAAAGCTCGCAAACCATTAGCGGCGGCCGAGGTGATTGTCGATGAAGTCGAAGGCAACCCGGGCTACTACACATCGAAATTTTTTCTGCGACCGCACTACCAACTCGAAGGACTCACTGTGTCGCTTCGTTTGGTATCGAAACTGCCGTCATTGAAGGGCGGTTAAGTGTAATGCGTTATCGACCCATATCGCGGCGTAAAGTAGTAGGGGGCAGGTGCAACGCCAGATATTTAATATCGCATTGGAACGTCGTCGGGAATAATGGCGCTAGCGATACGCGGAGATAATGCGCAAGGTTCGAAAACTATAGGAGGTTTTATCATGACTGCAGATATTTTTGTTAAGTTCGATAGCGTCAAGGGTGAGTCACAGGATAACGTATATAAAGACGCGATCGACGTACTTTCGTGGGGTTGGAGTCTGAGTCAGTCGGGCAATACCCATACAGGTGGTGGTGGCGGTGCGGGTAAGGTCAGCGTCCAGGACCTGAGTTTCGTTAAGCAAATCGATAAAGCGACACCCGTTCTAGGCCAGATGTGCTGCGACGGTACGCATTTCAAAGAGGCCTCGTTGGTCATGCGCAAAGCGGGCAAAGAAGCCTTAGAGTACTATAGGGTCACAATGAAAAAAGGATTAATCTCTTCGATTTCGAAGGGCGCGTCTAAGGGCGAAGATATGCCGACCGAGCAGGTGACCTTGAATTTCGAGGAATATAAAGAAGAGTACACCCCGCAGAAAGAGGACGGTACGGGCGACGCGGCAGTCGAATCGGCATGGAACATGGCCCAGAACAAGGCGCCTTAGGACGGCTACACGGCTCGATTTTTCGGGCCCTGCGCTAGTAGTGGGACACCGCGGCGGTCGGATCAGTCCGTCGGTTATGTATTTCGGGTCCGGCGGCTCCGCTGAGTTTTGTAATCCACCACGGCCGTCTGTTTGCGGTTTTGGGCGGGTGAATCATGGCTGCTGAGGAGAGCCTGCGCGAAGGCAAATTAGAACAAGCGTTGACTGAACTGCAGGACCGTGTCCGCCGCGATCCAGCCAACGCCAAGTACCGGATATTCTTGTTTCAGTTGCTGGCGGTAATGGGCCAGTGGAGTCGTGCGGCGACGCAGCTCGAGTTATCCGGAGAGTTGGATTCCGGTGCCTTGGTAATGGTGCAGGCCTACCGCGAAGCGTTGCGCTGCGAGGTATTTCGGGGAGAGGTCTTCTCCGGCGAACGCACCCCGCTGCTATTTGGCCAGCCCGAGCAATGGATGGCGATGATGGTTGAGGCAGTGCGCCTTAGCGCCGGTGGGCATGTTTCTCAGGCCCAGGAACTGCGGGCGCAAGCCTTTGAATCGGCGCCCGTGACCTCGGGCACGATCGACGGCAAGCGCTTCGAGTGGATCGCCGACGCCGACACGCGCTTTGGGCCGATTCTTGAAGCAGTGGTTAACGGCGGTTATTACTGGATACCGTATCAATACATTCAAAAGGTGCAAATCGACGAACCCGTTGATTTACGCGACTCGGTATGGATGCCGGCACATTTTGTCTGGGCTAATGGTGGCGATTCGGTAGGTTTGATTCCTACGCGTTATCCCGGCTCGGAGGTGAACGAGGAAAGCAGCATTCGCCTGGCTCGCCGTACAGAATGGATCGATCACGGGAACGATTACTATACCGGGCTGGGGCAAAGGATGTTGACGACCGACGCGGGGGAGTATCCACTGCTGGATGTCCGTTTGATCGATTTAGATACCGAGCAAACGGAGAACTCATCCGGTGGCTGAACTCGCATCAAAGGAGCAACTTCAGCCTGCACTTCTGGATCGCCTTACCGATAATGAGCCTGAGAAGCGTCAGGAATCACGGACGCACCGGGTAATGTCGATTCGCAAGCTTCGCCAAGCCGTAATGCGCGATCTGGGCTGGCTGCTTAATACCACTAACCTCGAAGCAGTCCAGGATTTAGATGACTATCCGCTGGTTGGTGACTCAGTCGTCAATTACGGATTGCCGGAGCTCGCAGGCCACGCCGTATCCGGAACTAATATTGCCGAGTTGGAAAGAATAGTGCGGCAAGCCATCCAGGATTTTGAGCCACGAATCTTGCGTAACACCCTCAAAGTCCGCGCCATCGTGGCGGAAGATCAGATGAACCGCAATGCCGTGTCCTTTGACATCGAAGCCCACCTTTGGGCGCAGCCGGCGCCTGAACATCTGTTTCTTAAGACCCACGTTGACTTGGAAAGTGGCGATGTCCAGGTGACGGACAGTGGTTAAGTAGGCGTGGCATTATGGATCCATTACTGCTGAGGTACTACAACCAAGAACTACAGCACATCCGCGAAATGGGCGGCGATTTCGCCAAAGCCTATCCAAAAATCGCCGGACGCCTTGGCTTAGAAGGTTTCGAATGTGCTGACCCTTATGTGGAGCGGTTGCTAGAAGGGTTTGCGTTCCTGACCGCACGCGTGCAGCTTAAGATTGACGCCGAGTTTCCACGCTTCAGCCAGCATCTGCTGGAGATGGTGTATCCGCACTATCTCGCGCCAATTCCGTCAATGGCGATCGTGCAGTTGCAGCCGGATCCCGACGAAGGTTCCCTGGCCAAGGGCTATACCATTCCACGGGGATCCGCGTTTCGCAGCCGCCTCGGAAAAAGCGAACAGACGGCATGCGAATACCGCAGCGCTCATGATGTCAACTTGTGGCCTGTGGAATTGGTCGCGGCCAAGTATTTCACGCAAGCCGGGGGCATGTCGGAACTCGAAGTGCCGGGTGCCCGTGGATTCAAGGCGGCGATCGAGCTGCGGTTGCGGACTACGGCTGGATTGGCGTTCCAGGAAACCGAGCTTGATAAGTTGGTGCTTTATCTTCGCGGTAGCGGCGATGTGCCGGTGCAGATCTATGAGCGAATGTTTGCAAATGCGCTTGGGGTGGCGGCGATGCCCGTACAACGGCCGGCTCCGTGGTCGCATGTTGTCGACAAATCGAATATTCGGCGGGTTGGATTTGCCGACGGTCAGGCATTGCTGCCGTATGGCCAGCGTTCGTTCAGCGGGTATCGGCTTCTGCAGGAATACTTCGCCTTTCCGCAACGTTATCTGTTTGTAGAAATCGATGGCCTCGGGCCGGCTATGCGCCAATGTAATGATTCGGAACTCGAGGTGATGGTGTTGCTGGATCGCAGCGATCCGTTTCTGGAAAAAGTGATCGATGTTTCGCATTTTGCGCTGCATTGCACGCCTGTCATTAATTTGTTCCCGAAGCGGGCGGATCGAATTCATATTACGGGACGGCTTGCGGAGGAGCATGTCGTGCCGGATCGTAGTCGCCCAATGGATTTTGAGGTCTATCAAATCGACGAGGTCATGGGGTATGGCACGAGCGGGGACCAGGCACAGGAGTTTTTGCCATTTTATGCCGCGAAAGATAATACCTTCGATGATGACGAACATGCGTATTTCGCAGTACGTCGTACGCCCCGTGTGCTGTCTGAACGCCAGCGCCGCGACGGTGCCCGCTCGAGTTATCTGGGCAGCGAAGCGTTCATCTCAATAGTGGACGCCTCGGCCACGCCTTATCGGACGGATATGCGGCAGCTGGCCGTGAGCACGTTATGTACCAACCGTGACCTTCCGCTACACATGCCTCTTGGACAGGGCAAAACCGATTTTACGCTGGAAATCGGTGCCCCGGTCGATGTTATCCGTTGTTTGGACGGGCCGACCCGGCCGCAGTCATCACACGTGCACGGTGAAGTGGCATGGCGCTTGATTAGCCACTTGTCTCTCAACTATCTAACGTTGTGTGACAGTGATGAAAAACAAGGCTCGGCGGGGTTGCGTGAATTGTTGATGCTATACGGGGATGCGAGCGAGGCTACGATCGCGAAGCAAATAGAGGGTGTCCGCTCGGTAAGCTCACGACCCATCGTTCGTCGGGTTGCCCAGCCCGGGGCGATCACCGCCGGTCGCGGCCTCGAAGTGACGGTGACTTTCGATGAGTCGGCGTTCGAAGGAAGCGGTGTCTTTTTGTTAGGTGCCGTGTTGGAGCAATTTTTTGCGAAATACGTTGCCATAAATTCCTTCACCGAAACGGTAATGGCAACCGTTGAGCGGGGGGAGATCATGCGATGGCCGGCGCGAGCGGGAAAACGACACGCGCTCTAGCGTTTGAGGATCAGCTCAAGGAAGAGCCGTTCCACTTCGACTTCTTTCAGGCATTGCGCTGGTTAGAGTGCGAGCACGTGGATAAGCCCCGACTCGGGGAGTCGCTGCGGGCCTCGGACGACCCAGTACGTTTGGCGCAGGAGCCGTCACTACAGTTCGCGCCCGCCACGCTTGCTTCCTTCGAGCCGGGTGGCGCCAAACCGTCACGTATATCGGTAAATTTTCTCGGGCTGCTCGGCCCGCATGGGCCTTTGCCGCAGCATTTGACCGAGTACGCGTTAGAGCGCATACGTCACCATGGTGATCCCACGTTCAGTCGTTTTCTCGATGTGTTTCATCATCGGGCACTGGCGTTGTTCTACCGCGCCTGGGCAAATGCACAACCGACGGTAAGCCGCGATCGGCCGCAATCCGATCGTTTTACGCTGTACGTGGGCTCACTATTGGGTTTGGGTATGCCGGCGTTGCGTGATCGGGATCCCGCGCCCGACTCTGCCAAGCTACATTACGCCGGGCACTTCGCTACACAGTCCCATCACCCGGAAGGGTTGGGATCGACTTTGCACGGTTACTTCGACATTCCGATCGAAATCCGCGAATTTATCGGCGAGTGGGTCACGCTACCAGATCATTGCCGGTGGCGATTGGGGTACTTCCAGGGCAATAGCACGCTCGGGGAAACAACGGTCTTGGGCGCGCAGGCGTGGGAATGTCAGCATAAGTTTCGAATTGCCGCTGGTCCGATTTCGCTCGAGGATTACCACCGGCTGCTCCCCGGCGAGGATCCGCTGGCCCGATTCATCGCGCTGGTTCGTCAATACGTAGGCGATGAATTCGACTGGGACTTAAATTTGATTCTCGATCGGCATCAAGTGCCCGCGCTAAAACTAGGCGAACGAGGCCGGCTTGGTTGGACGACTTGGTTAAAAGACAGCGAATTCGATCATGACGCCGATGACTTGCGATTGGATCCGATGTATTGGTTAAAAGTGATCACCGACGACAAGTCTGATGCTCAGCGAGTCGTCAATACGGTCGCACCGGCGCCGGTAATTGCGCAAGCGAAGGCGTAGGAGTGTATGGTATTGAGCGGGTAGTGGAGTTACACGTTCACCCATATCGTTCATCAAAACAAGATAGGCAGATTACCCATGACTGAGATTAGCCGCACCGCCTTATTCGGCAAGCTAAACAAAATAGGTTACAAGGCCATCGAGAGTGCCACCGTATTCTGCAAGATGCGGGGCAATCCATACGTAGAGCTGGTGCATTGGATTCATCAGATACTCCAGCTACCGGATTCCGATCTGCACCGCATCATTAAGCACTTTGAACTAAACCCGTCCCGATTGGCCGCGGACATCACCGAATCGCTGGATCGTTTGCCGCGTGGATCGACGTCCATTTCCGATCTCTCGTCGCATGTCGAAGAAGCGGTTGAACGTGGCTGGTTGTACGGCACGTTGATGTTTGGCGAGTCCCAGGTGCGCACCGGTTATCTCGTGGTGGGCATCCTCAAGACCAAGAATCTCAGCCATGCGCTGCAGTCGATTTCGAGTGAATTCGACAAAGTCACGCTGGAGGCCTTGACGGAAAAATTTAACGAATTAGTGGGCGGCTCCCCAGAAGAAAGCATGGCCGCCAACGACGGCTTCCGGGTCGGCGCCTCGGGTGCGCCGGTGGACGGTGCTCCGATGGCCCCAGCCACCATGGGAAAACAGGAGGCATTACAACAGTTCTCGGTGGATCTGACCGCAAAAGCCCGCAACGGTGAACTCGACCCCATCGTTGGCCGCGACGGGGAAATTCGTCAGATCGTCGATATCCTCATGCGGCGCCGGCAGAACAATCCCATCCTCACCGGTGAGGCGGGCGTGGGTAAGACGGCCGTGGTGGAGGGTTTCGCACTGCGTATCGCCGCAGGCGATGTGCCGCCGACGCTAGCCGACGTCAGATTGTGCACTCTTGACCTGGGTTTGTTGCAGGCGGGGGCGAGCATGAAAGGCGAGTTCGAGCAGCGTTTGCGGCAAGTGATCGACGAAGTGCAGGCGTCGCCGCAACCCATCATTTTGTTTATCGATGAAGCCCACACTTTGATCGGTGCCGGCGGAGCTGCCGGTACCGGTGACGCAGCGAATCTACTCAAGCCAGCATTGGCTCGCGGAACACTGCGCACCGTCGCGGCCACAACGTGGAGCGAATACAAGAAATACTTTGAGAAGGATCCGGCCTTGACCCGTCGTTTCCAAGTGGTCCAAGTCGATGAGCCGGTTGAAGAAAAAGCCATTCTGATGATGCGCGGAATGGCGTCCACCTTGGAAGCGCACCACCAGATTCAAGTGTTAGACGAGGCCTTGGAGGCGTCGGTCAGACTCTCGCACCGTTACATTCCGGCGCGGCAGCTACCGGACAAATCGGTGAGTTTACTGGATACGGCCTGTGCACGCGTAGCGGTGAGTCAGCATGCGGTGCCGGCTGAGGTCGATGATTCCCGGCGTCGGATCGAAGCGCTCGAAACGGAACTCGCCATCATAGGGCGCGAAAAAACTGTTGGGTTAGACACCGAAAAGCGCGAAACGGATACTCGGGCGAAACTCGAAATCGAGCAGAGTCGCCTGGAAACTCTCGAGCAACGCTGGAACACAGAAAAGGAATTGGTGCAGGAACTGCTCGATATTCGCCGGCAGTTGCGAGGTCATATCGGCAAGGTCGACGGTACCGATAGCGAGTTAGAAAAAGCTGCCGACGAGGCCGGTGAGAACATCACCGTCGACATCGGGGCCGCCGCAGAAGACACACAAAGCGCGACAGTTGAACTCAGCGAGGAGCAGCGTGATGCCCTGCTTCAGGATCTTCATGCGTTGCAGGGAAAACTTACCGAGTTGCAGGGCGAGTCACCGTTGATCCTGGCCAGCGTCGACGGTCAGGCGGTTGCCTCGGTTGTCGCCGATTGGACCGGCATTCCGGTTGGGCGAATGGTCAAGAACGAGGCGGAAGCAGTGCTGCGGCTGTCGGAAACCCTCAATCAGCGGGTAATCGGTCAAACCCACGCGCTGCAAATGATAGCCCGCCGCGTGCAGACATCGCGTGCACAACTGGATAACCCCAACAAGCCGATCGGCGTATTCATGCTTTGTGGGCCGTCCGGTGTGGGCAAAACCGAAACCGGACTTGCGTTGGCCGAATCGCTATACGGTGGTGAGCAAAATGTCATCACCATCAACATGAGCGAGTTTCAGGAAGCGCATACGGTTTCAACATTGAAGGGTGCGCCACCGGGATACGTCGGTTACGGGGAGGGTGGCATTCTTACCGAAGCAGTGCGGCGCAAACCCTACAGTGTGGTGTTGCTGGACGAGGTGGAAAAGGCCCACCCTGACGTGCATGAAATCTTCTTTCAGATCTTCGACAAGGGTTGGATGGAGGACGCCGAAGGCCGCTATATCGACTTCAAGAACACTTTGATCCTGCTCACCTCCAATGTCGGTAGCGATCTCATCATGAACATGTGCAAAGACCCGGAGCTGATGCCGGAATCCGATGGCATCGCACAGGCCCTGCGCGAACCGTTGTTAAAAGTATTTCCTGCGGCGCTCCTCGGCCGGTTAGTGGTGATTCCTTATTATCCGCTCAGCGACGAGATGATGCATATGATCATCAAGTTGCAACTCGGACGTATTGAAAGACGCATCGCGGAAAATCACAACATTCCGTTTACCTACGACGACCAAGTGGTGCAAGCGATTGCTGACCGCTGTGGCGAAGTGGAAAGCGGCGCGCGCGTGGTGGACGCCATTCTCACCAACACTGTGCTGCCACGAATCAGCCAGGAGTTTCTGACCCGCATGATGGAAGGCCAGGAGGTAACGCGGGTGAATGTGAGTGTTGAGGATGGCGAATTTCAGTACGGGTTTGAGTAGCCAGCCGGTCTGCATGTGGATGCGTGCATAGTCGGTGGTTGCGGAAACTCTCGAGAGGCAAGACCTAACACCGACCGGAGATAAGGAAATATGGCCTATAGAATGAATCTGAACACCCAATACCACGGGATGTCATTTGTCTGGAACGTATCTGCGGCGGTCGGAGACAATGCTTCATGCGCAAATCGGCCCACCGATATTGATCTCGTAAAGATACTAATCGGCGAGACCATCCGCGCGCGACCGCCGGCTTGGATTCACGCCTCTATGAGAACGCCGCTACTGGTCAACGGACAGATGGATGCGATCACGGCTTACTGGATCAGGGTATTCAATGCGGATCATAGCCCGCGCCTCAGTCAGTCGCTGAGCGGCATTGTCAGTCCGGCTCGCGGGGCGGCGATCAGTCCTGGAGACACGTGGACGATCGTAAAGTTGAACTGGGCGACCAAGCAGGGCGTGCCGGCCGTGTGGAATAATCTGCCAAACCATCCGCAGGCCAAAGCAGCGCTTGCGGCAGAGCTTCAGCGTACCCAGCCGTAGCAGATCGAACGGGTTATAGATTAAGACAAATAGCAAGGAAGGCAAGGCGACCGACAGCCGGAATACACGGCTGCCTTAAACTAAGGAATTACGGAAAAATCGGATAGACGATTGTCGGAGGATTGATGCGGGTAGCCGTCAGTCCGTGCCCGGCTCAAACTTCAAACAGAATTCATCCTCAGGAGAGTATAGGTAGTAGCCGTCGGCGGCTCCGCTCTCGTCGATAATAACTTCCAGGATCTTGTCCGACATCACTCCTTTTTTGGCTTTGACCCGTACCCCGGCTGTGGGCACGTTGTGTCGGCGCACATAGGCATCCCATTTCTGCTTGTCGGTCTTGTCGAACTTCTTACGCAGATCTTTTGCTTTTTGCAGTATGCGTTTGAAATCCTGATAATCGATTTCGAGGATGCGCGGCTGAGCCATATAATTCTCCAAGCCTTGTTATTCGCAATGCTAACAAGAAGTTAGCACTATAACAATTCATTGTAGTTCATTTTGACCGGTAAAAATTTGATGATTAGGCGTAACTGCGTCGTCATTCGGGTTGATTGCAGGAATACTGCTGGCTGCGCTTCGACATTATGGCGGTTCGCGACCCGAGATCTAAGGGCACTGACCTACGGTTTTAAAAGACGAAAACAAAGCGGCGTTGCTCATTGTGATTCGGAGTGCTACGTTGCCATTACGGTTGGTTGAGCGTACAGATTATGGGTCGCAGACTGCGAAAAAAAAGCACACCCAAAGCCCAGGAAATGGATGTCGGCGATGCGTTGGTTTATGCGGTCGAGCTTCATAAAGCCCGCCAGTTACATGCCGCCGAGGAACTGTACGAAAGGATCCTTGTGGCAGCACCCAATCATCCGGACCTCTTGCACTTCCTCGGTGTGCTTTCTCATCAGCGTGGCCGTTCCGATTCAGCCATAACGCTGATTCAACGCGCCATCGACGCACAACCGGATTATGTCGATGCCCATAACAACCTTGGCAATGTGCTTAAGGAGTGCAGCCGCTTCGAGGAAGCTGAGAACTCGTATCGCCAGGCTATCGCACTCAAACCCGACTCCCCGCTTGGCTACAATAATCTCGGCATCATACTCAAAGCGCAGAATCGATTCGGAGAAGCGATTCAAGCCTACGAAAAGGCGATTGCCATCGATCCACAATTCGCCCATGCCTACCGCAATCTTGGCAACATACTGCGAAAACAAGGCAAAATCGATGAGTCTTTGACCGCCTATCGCAAGGCCATCGAGCTTGCGCCCTATAACCCAGACTCATACAAAAAACTCGGTAGGGCATTGTCTTCGGTCGGCCGGTTGAGTGAGGCAGTCGAGGTGTATGATGAATGGTTAAGGCATGATCCCGGCAATCCGATCGCCGAGCACATGAAGGCAGCGTGCGCGGCGACGGATGTCCCAGAACGAGCATCAGATGCCTGTGTCGTGCAGACTTTCGATAGCTTCGCTGCTAGTTTCGATCAGGTATTGCAATTGTTGGAGTACCGCGCGCCGTTATTGGTCTCCGCGGCTGTCGAGGAGGCCCTCGGAGCGCCTGACGGAACGTTGGAAGTACTCGATGCCGGTTGCGGCACCGGCCTGAGTGGCGTGGACCTCAGGCCCTATGCGCGCCGATTATCAGGCGTCGATTTATCGCCGGCCATGCTGGAAAAAGCATCCGGGCGGGACGTATACGATGAGCTGATTGCCGCCGAGCTGACCGCCTTTATGGAAGACCATCCGAACCGGTACGATCTCATTGCATCGGCGGACACACTCTGCTATTTCGGCGCTCTCGATTCGGTGCTGGCGGCGGCTGGTACAGCGTTGCGTGCCGGTGGCTGGCTGGTATTCACGTTGGAACACGACGATGCTGAGGAAGGGTCAAACGGCTTTCGTATTAATCCCCATGGGCGGTACAGCCATTCCGAGCACTATATTCGACGCTCGCTCGAGCAAACAGGGCTGGCACTCGCGGGGCTCGCGACAGAGACGCTGCGCAGCGAAGGGGGGGAACCCGTGGCGGGGTTAGTGATATCAGCGCGGAGGATCGTCGAGAGCTAAACATTACGAATGTTGTGTTAACAACTTCGATCTTCGGGGCTAAGCAACCGGTGCAATTGCTTGGCCTGCAGGTGGGCCGGTTACAGAGAACGCGAAAACCCGCGATCAGTTGACTCCCAACAGAACCGGCTGCGCCGAGGCCGATATTCGCGGTACGTTGGGACGCCCGTTCAAAAATTAACAGAGTCTCTTGGTCCACGGCCCCTTTGGAATTCCAGCGCATCCATCACCGCCACGGACCGGCTAGCGGTTGAACAGGGTCCGCCACCGACTGAAAGCGGATCAACTTTACCGCGTTGCGGTTCTTGTAGCTCATCAACGGCATGATGCCGCGTTCCAGGATCGCGCCGGCTGTGCCTTCGGTTAATGTGGCCTCCGCACAGGCCTGCAATTTCGACTCGCCTTGATCGGTGTAGGTGTGCGCGGGAAGGTCATCGATATCCAGTCTATCCCCCAATTCCATGTTCCAACCGCGATCCAGGAACGACCCGCCAATCAACATCGCGCACGCCAGCGCCGGACTACCCCACAAGTAATCTTCATGTGTACGTTCCGGACCCATCTCCTCGAATTCGAAATCATCGACCTCATCGGTATTCTTGCCGTAAGGCAAGCGTAAGAGCATGCGCGGCACAGCGAGGCCGATCCACGGTGCGGCGTTACTTTGGCGCAATGCGTGCCAGCGCTGCTCGGCGTCCGCGTCGCGATGCGTCCACTCCCTCGCATCGGGCGTTTCCGCCAGCGTACGGCAACCCAGCAAATTCGAATCCGCCGCCGCCAAAAACGGTGCACCGGTTTGTGAACCGATTACACCAAGCGCAGCCAACAGGTTTATGTCATCGGCCGTTGCCGCAAACGTATAGTGACCCACCAACACGGACCACGGTGTGCCCCCGAGCGTTTGCACCCCCTGTTCAATCAGGAGTCGGTACAGGCCGGTGGCCGACAGATCGCCTTGGCCGCTCTCGATGTCTGCGCGTAATTCCTCCTTGGTGACGTTCAGCAGATAGAGCTGCAGACTTTCGCCCGTCTCCAAATTATCGATGAGCCAACGCATGCCACGCCACGAAGATTCGAGGGACTGGAAAGCCGCGTGATGCAACACGCTTCGCATCTGTGCGCTGATCGCGGTATCAACCGAAGCGACGTACTGATCCTGAAACGGATCGGGCTCGGGCACGATGTAGGGTGCCACGATGCGGTTGATGAACTGTTGAATGTCGGTCCGCGCCACCGGTGCGGCGACGCGGGTTTCCGGCGACGCGACGGGGGCATGCCCCAACAGTCGCTCGAACATCGAATCCTCATCCTCCTCGAGCACCGCACCTTTTTCCGCAGTAGCCGCTGGTTCGGCCCGTTGTACGGCCTCACGCCGCAGTCCGGACGCGGTCTCAGCAAAGGTGGTGGGGTCGCAAAGCCGCCGGTGCGTCTCTCGCAGTGCCGCGAACACATCTAATTCCCGATAGAGTCGGTCGGGGTGAAAGTCGTCCAATTGCTTGAATTCAACTTCTACGCTGGCGTCTGTCTCGGTATCGATCGGCAGATACAGTCGTGGAGCAAACCGAAACAGTATGTCGTCGAAGTTGTCCACATCCACCGCCACAATCGGCCGCTCTGCCAAATCGGCGGGATTGCCGGCGCCGCGGTTACCCTGCCCGCTGAAATCCCCCATGATCAATATGCGCATCGCCGCGTCATCGGGACGGCGCGTCTGCTCACGCATCTGCGGCTCATGAAAGCGGAACTCGAATTCCGTACGACCTGCCATGGTGGGGCCTCCTGCGGATTTCAGCCGGCGACTGCGGCCGAAAATAACGGCCTAAAGAGCATCGATTCTACCTCGCCCGGGCCGCTTGGTGCGCTGCAATGTAGCGATTTTCTGGGCTGTGGCGTATAGCCGCTGAACTCGGACGTCGGCGCCACTCGGCATCGTGGAGTACATCCGCTACAATGAATCGGCGCGTTGCCGCTTCGACGGTGGATATAGACGCCACAGCTATGGTGTCTCCGATAAAGTAAACCTCAAAGGAGAATAGACCTATGCCTCCGCAACAAGCCGAAAGACCGATTGGCGTTACCACCCCGCTGGGTGAAGACATTCTACTACTCCAGCGGATGACGGCGACCGAACAGTTGGGCCGACTCTTTGAATACAAACTCGAAATGCTGAGCGAGGACCATAACATCAAGGTCGCCGACATCCTCGGTCAGAATGTGACCGTGCGCCTTGACCTTCCCGATGACGAGAAACGTTACTTTAACGGGTTTGTGCGCCGTTTCAGTCAAGTCGGAGTCGCCGGTCGACATGCCAGGTACTATGCCGAGGTGGTCCCCTGGCTCTGGTTCCTGACTCGTACCTCGGATTGCCGTATTTTTCAGGAAAAGACCGTCCCCGACATCATCGAAGAAGTCTTCAGCGACCTCGGTTACACGGATTTCGAAGATAAGCTCAGTGGTTCGTATCGAACCTGGGAAAATTGTGTGCAATATCGGGAAACGGATTTCAATTTTGTTAGCCGCCTTATGGAACAGGAAGGCATCTATTATTTTTTCAAGCACGAAGACGGCAAGCATACGTTAGAGATCTCCGATTCCTACAGCGCCCATGAACGTATCCCGGGGTACGAGCAGATACCCTTTCACCAGCCCGATGAATCCCAGATGCGGGAGGAAGAACACATCTTCGATTGGCAAATCTCACATGTAGTCCAACCGAAGACTTTTGCGCATGACGACTATGATTTCAAGCGCCCCAAGTCTGACCTGACGTCAAAATCGTCGATTACGAAAGACCATGCCAAAGCCGACTACGAAATCTACGACTACCCCGGAGAGTATGTCGAGGTCAGTGACGGTGACAATTACGCCCGTGCCCGCATCGAAGAACTGCACGTGCAGCACGAGCTGCTCGAAGGTCAGGGCAATGCGCGTGGTATTTCCGTAGGGGGGTTGTTTGAGTTAACCGATTGCCCGCGCGATGATCAAAATCGCGAATACCTTGTCACGGCCGCGACCCACGAACTAACTTCCGGTGAATACGAATCCGGTGAAACGGAAAGCGGGCCTACTTATTCTTGCAGTTTCAAAGTCATCGATGCGCAGCAGCCATTTCGTGCGGCACGCACCACGCCTAAGCCCGTCGTGCAGGGTCCGCAAACCGCAATAATCGTCGGGCCGTCGGGAAAAGAAAGCTGGACCGATAAGTACGGCCGCGTCAAAGCCCAGTTTCACTGGGATCGCTATGGTAAAGAAGATGAAAACAGCTCATGTTGGATGCGAGTATCGCAGCCCTGGGCGGGTAAGGGTTGGGGCGGCATGTTCCTGCCGCATATTGGCCAAGAGGTGATCGTCAGTTTTCTTGAAGGCGATCCTGATCAACCTATTATTACCGGGCGCGTATATAACAATGACAATATGCCGCAAGAGGGATTGCCCGGCAACGAAATGAAAAGCGTCTGGAGCGATCGTTGTGGTAACGAATTTATCATGGACAGCAAGGAAGGTGCTGAAAAGATCGAGTTGCGGGATAAGTACGGTAATGAGTTGGTGATGGACGCTGTGGCGGGGACGATAAGACTCTATTCGCCTACACACGAAACCGAGATGGTAGCGGGCAAGAGCTTCCAATGGAAAACGGTCAGTGATTGGATAAATAATGTTGGTGGTCTGAAGGAAGAAAGTATTGTAGGAACGGCAGACATAAGGGTTGGCGGAGATGTCACGGAAGCATTTTTAGGTGCCGAGGCAAAAGCCACGGTCGGATGGCGATCTCGGCTGGTTGGTGGCTGGAAACAAGAGGTAATCGTCGGGGCCGAAACAAAAAGTATTAATGGAGCAAAGAGCGAAACTATTAGAGGGGCAGTATTTAAGAAGCATGTTGGCAGAGAGTATAAGATCGACGATAGCAAGTATGGAGTAAAGACGCCTAATGCGGCATGGCTGTTTGGGAAGGGGATTTTTGACTATGGAGAGGCTAAATCAAAAATAAGGAAAGAAAATAAAGAGACTGCGGAGTCTCACTACAAATGCACCGGCAAGAGAGTGGATGAGGCAATAAATTTGGTAACGAAAGCCCAAACAGCTAAGCAATCGTATGAGGCAGAACTTGAGCTCTCAGCCGCTGAAGAAGCGCATAGAGTGTCCGGTAAGATGAAGAACAAAGCTAGTAGTTGGCTGTTCAGCGGTACCGATATGAAATGCAAATCTTCATGTAAATTCGGTTGACCTATGACTCGATCTTGAGCATGCGCCCAATCATAAAAGATGAGAACTTTCTTTCGTGTCTCTGGGTGGTTGGTAAGATACAACCACGACAACGGACCGCTACTCTAATAATTAAGGGCACATTCAAGCTCCACCATGATCAGATTGCATTGCCGACTGAGGATCAACCGGATTCGGTTGTGGGTGATACGTATTTTGGTGATGATGATTGTCGAAGTATCCTTTATCCTTCGGATTTTGTTCCCTTCAAAGCGCGCACGGACCTCATACTAAATATGACTGCCTATTCACCCGATGGTGTTCCTAAACCACACATCACTGTCGGTGTAGGATTTGGTCAATATGGCAAACAACTCGACGTGTTTGGCAACAGGCAATGGCTCGAGGAGACCGCAGGAAAATCCCCGGGCAAACCGCAACCGTTTATCAAAATGCCAATTACTTACGAGTATGCCTTCGGCGGCACCGGCTATAGTAGCAACCCAATCGGAAAAGGTCGGGATACGATTCTGATGCCCAATATCGAATTTCCGAAGTACCGGCTGACCAGTCCTGGTGACAACCTTCCCCCAGCCAGTTTCGGTGCGCTGCACCCCGACTGGGCGCAACGAATGGCCTTGGTAGGATCCTACGGTGAAAATTATGTAAAGGAGATATGGCCGAGTTTTCCGGCGGATTTTGACTGGAGTTTTTTTCACAGCGCTCCGAAAGATCAGCAATTGAAAGGGTATGTCAAGGGAGATGAACCCCTTGTTTTCTATAATCTACATCCCGAGTTTCCAGAGTACCGTTCTGCATTACCCGGCCTCCGGGTGCGTTGTTTCGTTGAGGAGGTTGCCGCGAACAATCAACCCGGCGAGTTTCGCGAAGTTTCCATGAATCTTGATACCGTGTGGATCGACATGGATGCTGAGAAATTGGTGCTCGTCTGGCGAGGCCTGACTCCGGCCCTGTCGCCAAAGCTCAAGGAGTTTCAGTCTGTATTCGCGCTTGCGGAGCCGCTGTCTGAGCCCGCTCATGACCTCTCCCACTATCGGATGTTGATGCAACGGACCATTACAGAAGAAGAGGCGGAATTCGAGATTGAAGAGCGGCCGACAGAGGATGTGGATGCATTAATTGAAAAGGAAATGGCGACGTTTGATGCGGAGATCGCCCAGGTAGAAAAAGAGTTTGCAGAGTTGGA